>CAJWHX010000001.1 GCA_913040875.1 uncultured Pseudomonadota bacterium
CGGTGCTAAGGCTTCGCCAGGCAATTTCATTGGCAAGCGCCGAACAGGCAAACATCGCCACCCATAGCCAGCTCATGATCCGCCAGCCATTATTGGTCAGCTTGACCTGCGATCCCATAATCGCGGCAAGCGGGTTACGCCCCATGGCACGCCCAACAGCAATTGCCGCCGCAAACATCAAAGTCAGGATTGTCGGTTTGATCTTAATGAACAATTCACCATCACAAGTTGTTTCAGCATCATTTGCAGCCCATGGTGTTGGAAAAGGAAGGATCGCAAAGTCACTGCCACTTTGATTCGTGTCTTCTCCATTTGGAACTCGACCAATCGCTTCACCATCAGACGCCTTCGGAGCAAAAGAAGTTGGATTGGATCCATTATCGTCTTCCCACTCTCCGATCGTTCCACTAGCACCATATAAGACCGTGTCTATAGCTACTGAATTACAATCGACCAATCGTACACCATCAACACTCGAAGAACCATTGCCCAATCCAAGAGACTCGACCAAATCTGGAGAATATCCCAAATCCAAAACGACCTCATCTTCTCCTATCAAATAATACCCTCCCGCTGGAATCACCGTACCATTGGGTATCGTCGCTTTGGTACCAAAAGAGGAGGTTCCCCCCTCCAACATCCAGCCCGAAACATCAATCGATTCACTTGTTTTGTTATGCAACTCAACCCACTCGTGACCACTGTCTGAACCACCAGGATTATACAGCACCTCATTGATCACAACACCTGTCAAGATGATATTCTCACATGTATCTCCCCCACCAGAACTACTGATTATATTTTCTGCACCGGGTGAAGTATCAGAGGTCTCGACAAATTCACTACTGTCATTACTAATATCTGAACAATCTATCGATCTAGCCAAGGTATTTTCTTCTGATGGATCTGGAGCAAAGGGTCCAGTGGTATTGCCGAGGTCATCTGGAAGTCCATTTGTATTTGGAGAATCATACAACACCGTATCCATGACGGCACCTGACGCATTCACAAGTCGAACACCATCTGTCGCACTTCCCCCATTTTGAAATGATGAACTGAATGTTCCGGGAGGAAGAAGTACGTATCCCCCCGCTGGGACTGTAGAACCTGATGGCATTGTATGCTTTTCTGAAAAGGTGGTACCACCCGCTTGAATCATCCATCCAGATACATCAATATCCTCTTCACCATTGTTACACAGTTCGAGCCACTCATTGCTACCATCTGCACCCGCAGGATCAATCAACACTTCATTGATCAACACTTCAGCATTGGCAACACTTGTCAAACCAAAGAACACAATGGGAAGTATTGTGTTTCGTTTTTTGAACAACATTGAATTCCTCCATTCAATCAGAACTGCACATCTATTCGGGGTCTTATAGTCAATGTATATTCATTCTCTATAGATGCAAAATTTGCAATACACGCTCTTTATCTGCCTGCAACTGCCTTTGAAGTTCACTCACACTCTCAAATCGCTTTTCTGCGCGAATTCGCTCCACAAACGCAATCGTCAATTCATCACCATAAATATCACGATTGAAATCAAAAATATGGGTCTCTATTTGAAACTTTCGACCACCAAATGTCGGTTGTGTACCCAAATTCACCATTCCATCCAACCACCGACCTCTGTTCACTTGAACTCGAACGGCATAGACGCCCTTTTCTGGAATCAGAGTCTCAGATGTCGAAACATTCGCAGTTGGAAAACCAATCTTTCGGCCTTCTCTCTTCCCAGAAACCACAATGCCTCGGATTTGATGAGGTCTGGTCAATAAATCAGCCGCTTCTTTGACACCACCAGACTGAATCAGGGTGCGTATTCGAGAGGATGAAACAACCTCAGAGTTCTTTTTAAGTGCCGACACTTGAAGGACATTCAAGTCTGGAATACTGTTTCGTAATGTTTCGACTGTGCCACCTCGAGCTTTTCCATATCGAAAATCATACCCTACTACAACAGATTGAGCGGACAGTCGATTGTGTAGTATCTCTCTGGCGAACCACTTCGGCGAATACCCTGCGAAGGTCAATGAAAATTCTTCCACGACAACACAATCCACACCAAACTGAAGAAGAGTCTCAACTTTTTCTTGCCAAGTATGAATACGCGGTGTCTGCAACTGTGGGGCAAGAAGGGTTCTTGGAGGTGGCTCAAATGTATATACACAAGACAATATGCCAACAGCTTTCGCCTCCGTGATTGTACGACTCAACAACTGTTGATGACCAAGATGTACACCATCAAAGTTGCCAATTGTCACGGCGCATGGTTTTCCTATTCGGGTCTGATACGCACTCGAACCCGCTATGAGAGTCTTCATTAGACCGACCAAGCCTGATTCATTATTGTTGAAATACGGTCGGTATCCAGAGAAGGTCTCGCAAAAAAGAATCCTTGCAATAAATGTACACCGCACTCTTGTAACGCAATCAATTCTTCTTCTACTTCTATTCCTTCTGCAACAATCATCGCATTTGTTGCATTGGCAAAGTCACACATCAGACTCACCAATCGACGTTTACGATCATCTGTGTGCACATTTCTAATTATCGACATGTCCATTTTGATGTATTTGGGACGCAAGTCGGCCAATACGGAAAGAGAAGCATACCCCGCACCCAAATCATCGATCGCAACTTCGTAGCCCATCGACTCGATTTGTTCCATCGTTTCTTCCCAGGATTCAATCTGCTGAAGCTTGGAACGCTCTGTAATTTCCAACACGATTCGACTAGACCACTCCTCCAGTTTTTTCAATCGGATGAGCAATGCTTCGCCACTGGACAATTCATCCGGATGAATATTGAGGAAGAGCTTGATATCTGGAGACAAAATTTTGATCCAATCCCGAACCCGATCTGCTATCACTTCGGCCATCATACTGAGACGATCGTATCGTTCTGCAGCCCGTATGATAGACAAAGGTCCATCAAATACTGGATGTGTACTACGGAGCAAGGCCTCAAACGCATACACTTCTCCTTTTCTATCACCCGTACTCGAAATCAGTGGTTGGAGTGCAACTTGTATGAAATTGCCTTGCAAACATTCATCTAGAACCCGTTTCTCCTCTTCTTGAGAAGCCTTTTGCTGAACGCGTGCAATCTCGACCATTCTCAGCTTGGTATTTAAGGCATCATCGACAGCGGCGATCAAGCGATCGTGCTTGAATGGTTTTTCCACAAATCGAGCCACTTCTCCAGTGTTGACCGCTTGCACTGCCAAATCTAGATCCAACATCCCCGTCACCAAGATCCGAACACAACCCGGTTGATTTTCACGAAGATGATGCAAGATTTCTAGACCATCCATGACTGGCAAATGATAATCCACCAGTGCCAAATCAAACTCCATTTTACGCATGGCTTCCAGCGCTTCTTGTCCACTGTAGAACTGATGAACTTCGTGCCCATATTTGCTCAAGACCCGATCGATCTGACGACAAATTAATGGTTCGTCATCCACTGTTAAAATTCTTGCCATTGAAATCCCTTATGTTGGTGAATTCATTTTATTGTATTTGCGACATAGTTGCACATTTATAAACCCATATCCAGATTTATAGACGAATCGGTGAAATATACGTGTTATGGATTGCACGTCTATGACAGTATGATAATTTGTCCATGCCATCAACATTTGGAGTGAAAGATGAAGGTTCTCTTAGCAGATAAATTAGCGCCCATCGTAGAAGAATATCTCATAGAAAATGCCCATGAAGTACACAGTGACCCTTCTTTAAAAGATGATCCTCTAGTGACAGCACTAAAAGCATATGGGCCTGATATTCTCGTTGTCCGCTCTACAAAAGTGCGGCAGGAGCATATTGATTCTTGTCCTTCTCTTGGCCTGATTATTCGAGCGGGTGCCGGTGTCAACACAATTGATCTGGATTCAGCCTCTGGACGAGGAATATTTGTAGCCAATTGCCCAGGTAGAAATGCCATCGCGGTTGCAGAACTTGTGATGGGACACATTTTAAACTGGGATCGTCACATCTGCGAAAATATCATCGACTTTAGAAATGGGGTGTGGAACAAAAAATCCTACAGTAAGTCCACAGGACTCTTCGGGCAAACTCTAGCCATCTGTGGTATGGGTTCTATAGGAACGGCTGTGGTAGAAAGAGCCAAAGGGTTTGGACTTCGAATCAAAGCCTGGAGTCGTTCGCTCACGCCAGACGCGGCAGACCTTCTCGGTATTGAATATTGTTCAACCCCACTGGAAGCCGCCACGGACTCCGACATTCTAAGTGTACATCTACCGGCAGTCCCAGCGACCAAAAACTTTGTCAACTCCGAACTTCTCAACGCTATGAATGACGGTGGATTTGTCATCAACACCTCACGAAACTCCTTGCTTAATGAAAGGGACCTTTTATCAGCCATCGAAACAAAAGGATTGAAAGCTGGTCTAGATGTATTCGACAATGAACCAGCCAGCTCTGATATCTCGGTTGAATCTCAATTGTGCTCCAACCCCAATATTTACGTTACACACCACATTGGAGCCAGTACAGAGCAAGCAACGACATCCGTAGCTGAAGCCGTCATCGAAATTATTGATACTTGGAACACGACTGGAGAAGTACTCAACTGTGTCAATCTCAAACAAACGCAAACTTCGGCATGCTGCCTGTCTGTTAGACATGCCGACAAAGTAGGCGTTCTAGCCGGTATCTTGGATAGCTTAAAATCGGAAGGTCACAACATCCAAGAGATGGAGAACATCATTTTCAAAGGTGGAGCGGCAGCTTGCGCTCGTATTTTCCTAGTTGGCATCCCTTCTGACGCTCTAATCTCATCCTTAGAGTCCAATACCAACATCTTTGCCTGTTCAGTCACAACCATTTGATTCCTACACCATTCAAACACACCAACACAATTATTGTTTCGGAGATTCATCATGTCTACACGCGCCCATAACTTCTCGGCTGGACCAGCAGTCTTACCTCTAGAGGTCATTGAAGAATTGCAGCAAGCATTGCCAAATTATAACGGTATCGGGCTGGGTTTGATGGAAATGTCTCACCGTTCAAAAGACTTTGATGACATCATCCATTCAGCCATTTCTAGATTGCGGTCACTGTTGAATATTCCCGCAGACTATGAAGTACTGTTGCTACAAGGCGGCGCTAGTCTTCAATTTTACATGACAGCACTCAACCTCTTAGGACCTGAAGACACCGGTGCATACATCAATACAGGTACATGGTCAACAAAAGCGATCAAAGAAGCCAAGCGCTGCGCCAATGTAGACACCCTTTGGTCTCCGAATGATGGGGTGTTCAATCGCGTTCCAAGTTCGAAAGAGTACACGGTTTCCGAGACTGCTCAGTTTCTTCACTACACATCCAACAACACCATCTACGGTACGCAGTTCAGAACAGCTCCCGATGCTGATGTACCGCTTATCGGTGACTACTCTAGTGACATTGCCTCTGCTCCCTTGGATATTTCTAAACATGGTGTCATTTATGCTGGAGCACAAAAGAACCTTGGTCCCAGCGGTGTAACTGCGGTGATTCTATCTCCATGGGCGGTAGAGCGCAGCAAACAAGTCGACACGCTCCGTTCCGGTGGTTTACCCTCAATGTTGAACTATGCCTTGATGGTTGAGAAAAACTCGATGTTCAATACTCCCAACACTTTTGGCATCTTTGCGTTGGATAGAATGCTCGCTTGGTTGGAGCGTCAAGGTGGGGTCTCTGCGATTCACACACAAAATACAGCCAAGGCAAATCGTATTTATAACATCCTAGATGGCTCTGATTTTTGGCAGCCTCATGCAGAAGTCGCTAGTCGATCTATCATGAATGTGACATGGAAAATTCAGAACTCACAGCTGGAAAGCGTCTTCTTGCAAGAATCGGATGCTGCTGGTCTAAAAGGGCTAAAAGGACATCGTTCTGTGGGTGGTTTGAGAGCCAGTATTTACAATGCCTGCTCTCCAAACAGTGTAGAAGTACTCGCAGAGTTTATGCAAAACTTCGAACAGCGGCACGGATAAATCCAATCGCTACGGCTCGAGAATGCACTGGGATAACTGCCGCGGTAAGCCATCCTTGTGTGAGCGTTTTCTTGACGCTTCGATTTTTAATTGCACACCCTAGTAAGGCTCCGTGTGCCAGTAAATGCGTATGGATTTTGTGATTGTTCATGGCATGAAAATCGAGCAATAAACGTTCTTTATCGGCCAGAGATAAATTGGAGTCTCCAACTATCGACGCCCACTCTCTCAACGCCATTCAATTTCTCCAGCAGTGCTGATCCCATGACGTTTAAAAGCCCTTTTCACACGGCGATGAACGTCTGAAGCAAACGCCGATTCATATCGATTGTCCATCACATACGCTTTGGCTGTCAAGATGATTGCAAATCGTTCGGCTCCATCTGGGACGGCTCCTTCTTTCATGTGTACCACAACAGGCTTTTTCCAAAACATATATCGACTCGCCACAACCGATTCACGGATCACACGCTCGGCCAACGCGAAGTCTTCATTGCAGCCGATGAAGAATTGAAATACACACATCTGATCCAAATTTCCAGCATTCGCACACGATACAACGGAACCCAGAAACTGATTGTTGGGAATGGAAATCAAATTGTCATCCAAATCAACAACTCTAACAGATCGAAGTCCGATTTCTATCACTTCTCCATAATGACCGTTAAATGTGATCCGATCCCCGACTTGAAAGGGTCTATCGATCAGTAAGGTTAGTCCAGCCATCAATGACGCAAACAAGTCTTTTGACGCCCAAGAAAGACCAAATGCCATCAACCCAATAAAGAGGGACATACTATCTTGAGAAACTGCTAGCAGCTTGGATGCAGCAAAGAATCCGCCGATAAACAACAGTATAAACTGTAAAAATACCGACACTTGTTTCGACAACAACCGATAGCGAGTGTTTGATTCAGCAAAACGATCTAAAAATCGTTTGGTCACTCGAATGGATACATAGGTCAAAATAGCAATGATGAATGCAGGAAACAGACCTGACACATCAATAAACTTCACGATATCAAGATTGGATAGTAAAGCCAGTTCCATCGTTACTCCCTATCTCTCAATCCAATAAATCTCTTCTGTGCCAAATTCGCTTCCACCCAAGGAAACCATATGAGATCAATCTGATAATGCTGCTCATTGAAACGCAACAATGATGACGCAACCAATTGTCGACAAATCGAAACGACTAAATTTTGGGGCATTTGAAGAGAATTACACAACTCATCAAGAGTACAGCGATTGTGCATTAATACACAGGCGAGTACAAATCCGGCGCCATCATCCAGCTGATTCAATATTTCTGCCTGTCTCAACGAGAACATCCGAATGGCCACGGTATCTTCTACGTCTGTCCGGACTGCACACTGCTTAAACAACTGCAGAGACGTCGACGGATTGCCTTTTGTTGAGTCCGTTAGCAATCGCCAAAAGGCCATCTCTGCCCTATGTACTGCTTGTGGGTTGTTTAAGGTTGTCAGCTTTGAAAAGTCCAATGAAAGATTTCTTTGACGAATCATATTGACGATGGCCGAGCGAACTTCTAAGACAGACCACGGTTTCAAAGTGTATCGATACCGAAAAAAGTCTGTGCGAATAGGGGTCGACGGAGAATCCCAAAAGGTCCAGGTCGGTTGATGACAAGATACAATCCAGCAATGGGAAGTGCTGGTGGCTTGAATGATTGAAAAAAGCTGATTGATGACTTCAAACCCTTGTACGTCACGCAAAAATATCCGCTGAATATCATCAATACCAATTATTGAATTTGGAATTTGAGCGATCGATGTACACACTTCAGCCAAGGATTCTTGTCTCGGGATCTTCAATCCATCACACAGCCAATCCCCAAGTTTTTTCACAGTCCAATTTCCATCTCGAACAATATCTTCCACTTTCAAGAGATGTGTAGGAATCTCAGATTGACTCATCACCAGTCTGAGAACACTGGATTTCCCCATTCCCTCATCGGCAATTAGACACATCGCACCAGAAACACCCTTTGACTCTGTGACCATTGTTTGAAGATCGTTTTGAATTTTTTCGACACAGGGCAATAACAATGTGTTCCACCCTAAATCCCACTCCTTTGAATAAAAGGATTCTTTATCCTCTTGGACTGTGCTTTCAATCGTATTCTTGGCAAGTGTAGACCCAAAAATCGAAGAGTGTTCCACCAACCAAAACAAGACTTTACTGACGATATCCACCAACAAGATACTCATAGCCAATAGGGATCGGATCCGACGTCCAAAAAACCTCGCTGAAAATTGGTTCATCCATTCTTTCAACCTCTGCAATCCTATGACCTTTGTTGCAGATTCATACAACAGATCATACCATACACCTAGCTGAACCATTGCCCAAACTACCAGTGCAATCCATTGAATTGTTTCTACAATTTGAACACTCTGAAAAACATACAAAACGTTGACAAACGTGTCAATCAGTACATTCAACCCAAAATAAATCCAAACAAATGCTGTGAGTCCTCTCCTCAACGGTCTTCGAATATGTTCTTCGGAAATCCAATATTCCGTTACGGGTGCACACAATCGCGTAAACATCCACAACAACAATACCGATCCAAATACTTCTATCCAGCCTTCATTCAGGTATTGAACCAATATACAAGCCGAAAAGGCAAAAAACAAGGGTTGTACTATCGATGTGGCCTGTGTTCCTTGATTGCTTCTCAAAGGTCCGTCCCACGCATTAAAATCAACCTCATCAAACATCTTTGGACGATCTTGTTCTTCCAGCCATTGTCTAAACAGAGTCCACCAACCTTCTACTCGCCTTCCTATCCAAAACCAGGTCAACCCAACCATCAACCAACGCAGTATGGTACCAATCAATCCAAATAGCGTATTGATATCTGTCCATATATCCTTGATGCGATCGAGATTTAACGGAAGTGTTTCAGTTAAATACTGCCATTCAAAAGCGATATCGAACCAAAACTGGACATTCTCCTCTTCAAAATATCCAACCCACTCTTGCCGCTGATGCACTTGAATCCACAATCGCAACATCTCATCAATTTCTGTTTCGATATGTCTCTCTGTATCTGTTTGAACCTGACTTATCGATTCCAATACGGATTCCACTTCTTCATGTTTAATGGTGGATTCTATCAATGACGTCTGCTCAATCGATTCAAGACTGCCAATATCTGATTGTAAATCCCATTGTAATTGATGAATCTGCTGTTGTAGATTTAACAATACAGATCTTCTAGAAGAATCTAATGGAGGCAGTCTTTCCCATGCAGTAAACTCTTCTTCCCATCGTTGAATTCGAATTTTAACATCGGAGATACTAGATTGAATCACCTGATGTCGCTCAGATTCTTTACCCAGCATTTCTGTTTCGATTTCCCTCAAACGGACAATCTCTGATTGTACGTTTGCTTCTTCAATGCTGCGATCCTGTTCCAATTCTTTGAGCCGAGCCTCATCAAGATCTTCCTGAGCACGCAAAAGTTGAGTCCCCAACTGGATACCATTCAAACTGTTTTGATGCCGCTGTAAAACCTCTAGTTTATATTGAATAATTTCGGTTTGTACATCTTCATTGTCAGCCGAAACATTTTGTTTTTGAATAACCAACGATTGAATCTCTTGTTCTGTCTTTTCAATATCCCAACCAAATATATCTGTCTGCCAGTTTTGTTTTATCTGTTGAAACTCCTCCATTAACTGCGCTCTATCCTTTTCCATCAGACTGTTCTGAATGCGCTCTACTTCATCGGTGATATTTTTTGTCAAAATTGGATCTACAATGACCAACTGCAACAGTGTCATCCTGTCATATCGACCTTCAGAATGAATCGAATCTTCTGGTTTCTCGGCTAAAACAGCTCTCGCTAGACTGTCGAAATCAGACTTTCCTCCGGCTGAGTAATTGACAATCACTCTACGTAAATGGACAATCTTTTGATGCTCTTGCACAATTTTCGAAACCAATACTTGTTGCGTTTCATCTTCCATCAGCATCGTAGATTTACGCAACCATATCGCTTCGACTTCCTCTACATTCGGATAAAATGTTGGATACCGTTTCACAAACTCTATCAATGCATCAATGGCTTTTATATCGAGCGCATCTCGTTCATTTTGTCGTTGCCAATACTCTTCGTACACCGCTTGATATTCTACAGCTTGTTGACTGCCCGATTCTTCAAAAGGAAACGTATCAAATCGATGCTGTAATCGTGTTTGATTGCTGCCGAGTATGGATACTCGAAGTGCATTCAATACATCAATATTGAGCACATCCTCTGATTGCCACTGCCAAAATGCACTCTGAAACGTTCCTTCCCCATCAAAAAATGCTCTCTTGGTTTCAATCTGTGTCTGCAACGCTTGATTGTCACCGAGAAGACTGGGCAATAGTTGTTGAACAACTTGATCGTTACTCCACAATCCTGAGTCCGTCTTAAAGGGAGCATCTTGAGCCAACGCTACTGTCAAACAAAAATGAATCCAAAGCATGTTATTAGCGTATCTCAGACGTATACAGTTGTCAGTTGAAGATTATCCAATTTTCGACTCTAGTCCGTCGAGCATCCAAGCACACACAACACGATTTCTTCCCATTTCCTTAGCCACATACAGGGCCTGATCAGCCAATCTTAAACTCTCCATGACTTCAGTTTCCGGTTGGAAATGTACAGATACTCCGATGCTGATAGACATGGGAATCAAAATTTGTTTATACAACATTGGTTTCTTAATCGATTGACGAATTCTTTCAGCCAACCGAACCAGCTCCTCTCCTGAACAATTTGGGATCACCGCCAGGAACTCTTCTCCACCAAATCGCCCTACCGAATCAGAATTTCGAATGCATTTTTTTAATCGACTGGCCGTTTCTTTTAGAACCGCATCACCACAGTCATGTCCAAATCGATCATTGATTTGTTTAAAGAAATCCAAGTCCATCATCAACACACCCAACGGATTCAACCGCTGCCCGGATAATGTTGCTTCACGTTCAAGTGTTCTCAAAATTGAGCGTCTATTGGATATTTCTGTCAACGGATCATGATTGGCCTGATTCCAAAGGCTTTGCTGAAGCAAACGCTGTTTCAACTGATGCTGCATCATTCTACTCGCCACGTGAATATGCGCCTGAAAAACGTCGACGCTGTAGTCAAGTGGCAATACAAGATCAGCACCCGCAAAAAGAAACTTTGTTTGCTGTTCAATATCTGTGGCATCTTTCAAAACACAAATAAATTGGTAGCCAGTAATATTGCTACTTCGAATATCTGAGACGAGTTTTACCGGATTGTTGGATGCAATATTCGCATCTATCAATACAATCTGGACATCGACCTCCTGATTGCGAAGACTGGTCACCAATACGTCGGGATCCGTGCAATATTGTGGTACAAATCCCCAATCCGTTAACATCAGACCGATGCGCTCCAACATTGAGTCATCTATACTGGCAAGCAATACATTCACTCAGTCACTCCTTTAATGCTCAATACAATGTAACAAATCACAGTCTTTACAACGACTCTTCTTCAACACCCTGAAAAGATTTTTGTACATTCACATCGCCGAAATCTGGATTCGCCGGTAAATTTCTCAATGTTGCATCTAGGGTGACCCCCATGATTTTAAGCTGCCAGTTCAACATGATTCCTTCAGAAGACCATCCAGCAACCACATCTCCTTTATTGGAATGGTATCGAGCTTCCCTACCATAAATGGTGTCTCCATTGTTTGAAATACTCGTTTCCTTTTCAGAATGCCACTCTCCTGACCAGACATCCCCTGTTTCGATTTGATAAAAGGTTTGAGGACCTTCAGCCCACCGATGGGCTTGACCAGGATCAAATAGGGCAAGTGAAATTCCTTCAACCTCATCGGATGAATATTCTTGCTTCAATACACCAGACGGAAGAACCTCATGGATCACCCAAGATTGATTGGAACGACTTTTCCCTTGCAGCTCAAAATTCTTTCCATTCAATGAAACAACCGAAACAAAATGGGTTTTAGAGTCGGTAAACTTGGCTGTTGCATGTTGCTGATATTCCAATCGTTTTCCGGCTATGGTGGTCTCTACTTCCGTAAAAGATTCTATCTGACGTGCACTGGACTGACGCTCTGTCGGAGCCACATATCTAATTTTTACCGTTCGACTACCAACTGGAGTCCCCGATAAGGTTAGATCATATACCAGTGACTGTTCTACTGCATGTGCTACAGAGCTTGCCAATATCCACATCAACATAGCGTTCCTCAAATAAATGTTGCTTGTCAGTATAACACATTCCAGTAATGATATAGTCCATCATATGAGCCTTGTACAAAGATCAAAAAGAATGTTACTATTCAGTATATGCGTAAACCCATACAGACGATCAAAGAACGCTTGGCAGATGAAATCGGTTCTCATTTCCAACATGGACCAAAACGAGTAGCAATGCTCTACCCCAGTCCATATCGGGCTGGGATGTCTTCACTTGGATATCAATGGACCATTGAGATCTTAGCAAAAGCCGGATTCTCCGTGGAACGTGTTTTTCTTCCGGACAATGTCGACGAATGGAAAAGAAGTGGCGGGGGGTTGTGCAGCTACGAAACGAGAACCCCATTGTCACACTTTAAGGTCATTGGAATCTCACTGGCGTACGAATTGGAAATGTCGGGTCTCATTCAATGCTTAGAATTAGCTGGCATTCCCATTTTAAGAGAGAATCGTACGTCACAAGATCCCATCTTAATTTTGGGTGGACCCATCACATTCTCAAACCCACTTCCCTCATCTCCCTTTGTAAATGCCATGCTTCTAGGAGAGGTTGAAGAAACCATCGTCCCTGCATTTTCTGCCGCTATTGATAGTGATTACGAAGGATTTATATCGGAAGTACAAAAACTCCCTGGCGGGTTTGTGCCCGAGGTGCAGTACCCCAACTTACCCGAAATTGCAAAAGCAACCGATTCCTTATTGCCTGCACGATCGCATATTCTAACTCCACATACAGAGTTGAAAAACATGTTTTTGATAGAGGGAGAAAGAGGGTGTCATCGGAGTTGCACCTTTTGTGTCATGCGACGATCTACAAATGGAGGGATGCGCCTTGTCACACCCGATCGACTGATGTCACTTGTTCCAGAAAATGCCAATAGAGTTGGACTGGTCGGAGCAGCCATTAGCGATCATCCAAAACTGGTTCCATTGCTTCAAGAAATTGTAGATTCTGGAAGAGAAATCGGAATCTCATCTTTACGAGCCGATCGCATTGCACGAAAACCCGATATCGCTCGTCTATTGAGACTGGGTGGCTATAAAACACTCACAGTAGCCTCGGATGCCGCCTCTCATCGACTGCGAAAAGATATCTCTAAGGGAACCTTGGAAAAGCACTTGTTCTCCTGCGCAGAACAGGCCAGAGAACATCGATATAAGGTCCTTAAAATTTATATGATGGTCGGTTTACCCGATGAAACCCAAGAAGACCTGGACGAACTCATTCGATTTGCATTGGAGATATCCAAAATCCACCCCATTGTATTTGGTATTGCCCCCTTTGTACCCAAAAAGAACACTCCCCTTGATACAGCACAATTTGCAGGGATTAAAGCCATCGATAGAAAATTAAAGTACATTCAAAAGGGATTGCGGCCTTCAAAAGGTCGAGCTCAAATTCGAAGTACTTCTGCCAAATGGGCTTGGGTTGAAGCAATGCTGGCACAAGGAGGTCAGGAGTCTGGGCTTGCGGTACTCACAGCTGTGCAAAACGGTGGGAATTTTGCGTCATGGAAAAGAGCACTCAATCAGCTAGATGCTGAGCAACAGTCTCCATGGCGACGATTGTTTAAATTGGCTCAACCACCGGCTTCTGTATGATACATCTCACTTAATAATGAGATACAATTCCAAAAAATGTCCACGATGGCTGGGAATTGGACCGGTATAAATCATCGATAAACTCATCGACTTCACGAATTCTAAAGACCGTACTGTACGAAGCAACATCCGCCGTTACATAATAATCGCCGTTGTCGCCATTGACCGTAATGCCTTGTGGAATTGCGTATTGCTGCGCAGATTGATCGGCTTCACTCCACACAATGCGAGTTTGCCAATCCGAGGCGGTTTCATCGAACTGAGCAACCGATATCTCTCGTGTTTCAGAGGTGTACAACAATGAAAACCAACCTCCACCATCTCGGGCAGACCCGGCATACGCATGTCTTCCATCCCAGTTTTCAATCTCAACTGTTCGATGTAAAACCAAACCAGTATCTTCATGCCATGTGGCAAAACCACCGAAAAATCCAAAAAGTCCAATTTCTTCTGTGACCAAGTTTCGGGCAATGCTCCAAACAAACAATTGGAAATCCGGATTGGGTTCACCATCAATCGCTGGCTCTGCATTCCAAGTCGCGACGGATTCGACTTCACCTGTCGGTGTGACTGTAATTAATTCGTTTCCTCTAGATGCCATGATGTCACCAGACGGCAAAGAGAGGACACCAAACACATCCGGATTGTCTTCATCTTCAGAGTAATCTACCAATATCTGACAATCACCAGTTGAAGATACTGACGCCACACCCGTATTGTTGTTGCTAATGACGTATCCACCGGTACTTTGATTAAGATCTAAGGATCTGGGTACACAATCGTTGTTTAAAGAGAGCTCTGATTCGACATTTCCCAATTGATTCAACCGAACCAAAGATGATGTTTCACCTTGTTTCGCTAGAGACAACGTCACCCCTGACCACTGTTCATCAATACGTCCATCACAGTCGTTGTCTACGCCATCGCCCGTTTCTTCATCTCGTGCGGGGTTGATCCATGGACTGGTATCATCACAATCGCCATCTTCAACTGTAAAACCATCACCATCTTCATCCGTTCCTGTTGGCTCAGTACTGGGTTCGGTTGCTGGTTCACTGGCGGTGTCCTCTACCGCGGTATCCACTGGTAACGGGGCTGGCTTTTCACCACATCCAAAAATTTGAAACATCCAAAACATCATTATTTCATCCGGTAGCCTGTCATCTCATTGTTGAAGATCCAAGCGACAACTTCACCAATCTCAAAGGTATTGCCCAGATAGCTGGTGATGGAAGCGGACGCAGATCCCATGTCTCTCAGTATAGCACGGGCTTTGATCATCTTTTCAAAACGAGAGAGCCACAATTCGACGTTGTCCGGTCGTAAGTCGATCCAACCCTTTTTCACCCACCCTTCTAGGGCCTTAGGATCCTTTAACTCTACGCGAGTACCATGTCCCATAAGTTCCGGAACATTGATCTTTGGACCACGCAAGATATCAGATCCATCAGGCAACAGTACCGGAATTCCTATCGATGGTGCGGTCTTTGCCACCCCTGAAGATTCCAACACCGAAACCAACATCTGACTAATTTCAGCCGCGCTCTTTGTACTGGCACAGGCATTGGTCATCGTACCAAAAGCCTCTTTAAAGAGATGGGCCTCAAATAATAACTTCGATAGTTCAGGAGGTCCCAATCGTCCTAGAGCAACAGATGGAATCCCTGATTGAGACTCTACCAGTTCCAAATCGGTCATGGCAGCAGAACGAATCAATCCTGCTTTATAAGACGGATTGAGTACCGAAGCATCCATCGCACTGATGACATCTCGCCCTGTATTGGCGCCTCGAAGCTCGAGTACGATCGTTTGGGCTATTTCTTCCGGTGTGATGTACTCCATTTGTCCCAGAGCAGTAATCGCTGCAAATTCACCGCGGGTAAATACACCATTTTCGCCTGTATCGACAACGGCAACTTTAAACGACTCCACCTTTTCATACTCGTCTAAGTTTTGGCGGAGAGACAAGGAATCTCCGGTGAGCGAAACTTTTTTGGGTGCAAACAAGTCAGAGTTCCCATGTTTATCTGAAACCTGTTTGACTTTAACTGCACGATACCCAATCATCGCAGCGGGTTTCACCTCTTTAACAATGGGAGAGTTCGGTGTTCTAGCCAGTAGAAACAACAACCCCGTATGTCCAAACGCAGTTTCGTTTTTTGCAAGCAGTTTCCTAGATGGTTTATCCTCTGAATGCGTATACGGAATATTGAGCCCCATTCCTCCAGTTCCTGTGGTTCCCACTTTGAGATACATCTTCGTTTGGTATTCAGATGTTGCACGGTGTACAAATCTTACGTGACGAATCAGCTGGGGTCCTGTTTGACTCAATAAAAGGGCTTCCAAATCTTGAATACCGGCAGAAGAAAACCCATCCTCACTAATCCATTCTCTCACCTTTGCCGCACCATCAAAGACATCTTGATATGAGATCCCAGTAGCGGTGTTCACACAGTCTACAATTACTTCAGGTCGATGTTGACGAATCAGACCAGCCAAATGATTGTCTTCGTAGGCCGCCTCAAAATCGTCGTACAGCGAACTCAATAGCTGACGACGTTTGGTTGGATCCTGAATTAAATCTCTTCTAGAAACACCGGATAATGCACTGGGAACAAAGAGATTCCCCCATTCTGGAACAAATGCAACTAGATCTCCAAATTCTGTACGAAGAACCTCACAAGCTGATTGGGCTTCATGCTCAAACAACGAAGCAACAACGATTCGCCTAGGCTGCATACTCATCACAATATGCCGACACACTTGAAGGCCAACCAATCCAGCGCCACCCAAAATCAAATAATCATGATACATCTGACTACCTCAATTCTACTAATTGGTGTTGATATATCCTATCTGATCATATTTCTCAATCTCGAACAGCAGTATGTTTGATCATCTCCGATGTAACCGTCCAATACAACCAATCCATCTCGTTTCCACGCTCCAAAATGGGATCCACATCTAAGCCAATCCGCTGAGCATACGTTGCCAATAATCCCCAACCGCCTCCTTTGAACAGTCGCTGGTTTTTTCGAGAGGGAGACTTGGTTAGTTTCTGAATCTTTTTGATGAATTTCCGTTCTGGAAGCACTTCAATGAGGGGCAACAGCCAAGCCCCCCTGTGTTGACAGTCAATCTCCAGAGAATCAATGATCACCATACCCAGTTTACGAAGCAACTCTACATGAAGAACATGAAGCGCCTTTTCACCACCGGCAAAAAGTTCGATGTGCAGTGGTAATACATCTCCAGGATATACAAATGGAATATCCATACTACACAATCGTTGTCGCGACAACATTTCTCGAGACTGAGACGCTTTTACATTCAATGAAGCCGCCTCAATATGAAGGAATGGATTTGATTCCGCGGCGGATTCAAGCCGGTTCAACCAGTTCGTATCCAATGTATCTCCAGCCTCCAATTTAGCGCGAGCACTCCAAATTAAGTATTCTAAATTCGACTCTGTTGGCTGATCCAAAGTCAATTCTACTGCGCCTCCCAATAAAGCATTGTGCAAGTCTTTTGTACACACTTTCAACAATCTTTCTTGAATCCACGGTACATTTCGACTAAAAGAGAGGAGACTTTTTGGTACTTGCGACTCATTGAACCATTCGAGTTTCCAAAAGTCTACATTGTTGTTTAAATCCACCCAACCTGCTTTCATTATGCGTCTCCAAGTCCAAAACATCAATCTTGATATCATCAGTGTAGGCGGTTTATATACAGTCGTCCAACTTCCCAATTTCAAAGTTTCTGTCGACTTGGGAATCTGTCCCCGTTCCGCCTTCAATAAAGGACACGTTTTCTTTACGCACACACACGCCGATCACATATCAGGTGTCATACGGCATTGCGCCAGTCGAAGATTGCTTGGATTGACACCACCTACCTATGTGATTGGTGCAGAAGATGCTGAAAACTTTACCAATTTCATGAGCGTCGCCGGTAAGATGGTTCGATCCGATATGGAATACAACATTAAAGTTGTGAGACCTGGCGATCGCATCGTCATCAACAAACAGTTGTGTGCACGTAGTTATCGTTCCATTCACAAGGCTCCTTGTCAAGGATATGTATTCTTTGAACTTCGCAACAAATTGAAACCCGAATACCATGGACTTCCCCCTTCTGATTTACAGGGATTGAGAGAGGCTGGTTTTACGTTGTCTACAGAGATCGAAACACCACTTGTTTCATATACGGGTGACACCACCATTGATGTATTTCACCGTGAAACCATCCTCCAACAAGTCAAAGTTCTCATTACAGAAGTCACCTTCTTTGACAAGGACGTCGATAAAAAGGAAGCTAAACGACGCGGGCATATGCACATTGATGATATCATAGACAATCCCAATTTGTTTCAGCAACCTGCCATTGTCTTAATGCATGCTTCTTCAAGATTTCCCGGTGATGCTGTCAAAGAAATCCTACACTCGCGTGTTCCTACCGATATTCTAGACCGAATTCATTTGGTCCCCAATGATGCACCTTTAGATGGATTTTAATGTTCTGATACATCTTATGCTATTCAGATTCCCAGCCTTCTGGTACCTGACAGCTGTTGCCTATAGATAAACTCGAATATGTGTATGAGCTACTGACATCTGTATTTTCCAACACCATTCTCCAATCTTCAGGAATTCCATCTGTACCATATTGAGCGTACCATCCTGGGCTATATCCGACTAGACTGTACCAATACACTTCAGAAGGTTTTCTGGGCTCCTGTAAAAATACAAAGGCCAGTGTAGAAGAATCTTTACAAACGGCTCCCAATCGACTGTCTGTCGACACGATATCGCTTCCCTGTTGAGGCACTCCACTGTCATACTCTGATGGTTCTCCACTGAAGACCAATGGAACAAAAGCGGCTACATCTACCGCTGAAGACCACTGCTTATAATAAGAAGAATCCACTGGGAAAGACAGCCCAAAGAACTGATCTGACGATGGCTGGCCCCAAATCTCAATCGACCATGAAATAGCGCTGTCTTGTACATACATTGATAGACCTGTAGACACAGAAGTGTTGTCTACCAACCAGTGTGACGGCAATAAATCAATGCTGAACTCATCTCCAAAATCTGCCTCTGCAGAAATAGAACCCAATCCGTTCACCTGATACCTAGGTAGAAATGCACTGTTGTCCAACACTACCTGCTCTAGTTGTTCTAGGCTGTCTAAGGGTTCAACCAACACCATCTCACCTTGCACAAACTGCGCGAGATTCCATCCCTGTTCGAAACCCAAGTCTTCGAAAGCACCTTCTGGGAAATCCTCTACGTACACCGGCAACGTATCTGAACCCCAGTCGTACATATCAGCATTGACGACAGTTGCATCAGACACTTCTGTTGTGGGATCGGGTGTAGCCGCCTCCGAGTATGTTGATACACAGCTCACCTTGTCGGTGTTGCTCTCTGTCAATGTTAGCGCTTCACAGCTGACCGACTGTTGTACAAAAGTTGCAGGATAATAGATTGCGATCGATACGGTTATGTCGTCCCCATTGCTTTCTTCTCCCACAACAATATCGCTCAAATCACTGGCGGCCGGGGTCGGTAAAGAAATCGAAAATATACAATCATCCATACCGTCTGTTTGAGAATATTCTATGTTCGAATATCCCAAAGGAATCCTTGACACCTCGTTGTAGAACAGTGCCTCAGATTCATTGTCGACATTCAAAGTACCAGGCATCATCCGAGTCAATGTCATGGTTCGCTTCTTTACATCGGTACATGTCATAGAGGGTGAGCGAAATGTCATTTCAGCAGGCACTTCCTCTATTGTTCCAGTGTCTTCAGTGTCTGAAGTGTCTGTCGGTCCGGTATCTGAAGTATCGTTGGTCCCTGTATCCTGAACAACATCCACCTCTTCACGTGAAGTAATATCTGTATAAGACGGTGTGTCTTCGGTACAAGCCAACAAAACCCATATCATTTCATCCCCCCCACAATCTTAAATTCAACGCGTCGATTTCGCTCTTTACCAGCTGCAGTAGCGTTGGTATCAATGGGTTTATCCTCCCCATATCCTTTGGCCTGCAACCGTTCTTCTGAAATACCAGCATCAATCAAATACTGCCGAACAGAATTGGCTCGTTGATCAGACAATTTGCGGTTGTAAGATGCGGATCCATCAGAATCTGTATGGCCTTGAACTTCTACACTGATTCGGTCGTAATCTTTCATGGCTTGGGCGACAGAATTCAAAATGCTGTAGCTCTTTGGTAAAATGATTGCTTTTGCGGTTTCAAAATAAATCTTTTCTTCAATCACAATCTCGGTGTCTGTCACGCGAACACCTTTTGGTGCTGCATCCGGACAACCATCCGCATCCATATATCCATTTTTTGTTTCAGGCTGCGTTTTACATCGATCGACATCATCCATGACACCATCATTGTCAGTGTCCACCAAATCTTCTGGACACCCATCGTCATCCTGAAAGGCATCGTAATCTTCTGGCTCATTTGGACATTGGTCCTGTGTATCTACCAAGCCGTCCTTGTCGTTGTCATACTCCGGACACCCATCGTCATCTTGAAAGTCATCATAATCTTCCGCAACGGTACTGCACTGATCTTGATCATCAAAGATTTTATCCCCATCGGTATCCTTTTCAGGGCACCCATCGTCATCTTGATAATCATTGAACGTCTCAGGTACCTTAGGACACTGATCAATGTGATCCAAAATTCCATCACCATCATTGTCTCGCGGTCTACACTCATTTGCAATGGTCAACGCTTGATCCACATTCTCTAAGGCATGGGTTAAATGCTCCTCAGCTCGAATGGTAGCCCCTTGTCTAAACTCCATCTCTGCAAACACCTTATGGCTCGTAGCAGCAGCCATTTCGTTCGGTGCACATTCTTTGGTCCAAGGATCTTGCTCTGCCATAACCAGCTTCATCTCCAAATCTGAATGAAGAACTTGTACCGGTCCATACTTCACACAAGCAATGACACTCATCCATAATATCGACATCATTTATCTGCTCCATCTGAATTGAAGTCTACATTTGAAGAATCATCCGTTTCCAATTCTGAAACTTCTGCGGCTTTATTCATCCACATCACTGCCTCCGCAGCCAGAATCTCTGCATCTTGAAACTGCGAGGAAGCATACTCTTCTTTCGCTTTATTTCTATACTCTTCAGCCATTGCCCATTCAAATTGAGATTCTCTATTTTTAGGCGTATTGAGGGTGTCATATTGTTTATCCATCTGCAACATAGACACGCCACTCTTAAGAGAACACCCAAGCATAAACCAAGCCAACATACAATCTCCTCATTCATGTGTCTCAAAACATTGTAAGCCCAACATGAAACCATGCTCAAAATATAACACATCTGCATTCAACAATTGGAGTCGATCCATATGTCGAAGGAAAAAACTACTCTACCCGTCGCTCTAACAAGGCTGAATTGTTCCACTGAGACAAATCAAAAATAGCCATTTCATATCGTCTAGGCATATCTTGCACCGGTTTTTGAACTTCTTGTGAAGCCCATGGAATCCAAGCCGGCCCCACTGGAAACTGTTCTGTTTTACCGGGCCATTCAAAAGCCTCTTGTTCGATGATTTTATCCGGTTCGAGTCCCAGAACGGATGTTAAATTTCGAACCACATCTCGATACAAAACATCCCCTTGATTTGGATCTGTCAGATAATAGCCTCGTTGATGAACGATGAGCCATCTGTAATCTCCATATTCCATTAAAATCTGCAAATCTTTGGAGGAAAAATTGCTCCACTCCATTTCCAACGGATTTCTGGAAACATCTCGAAACCAATCTTCCATTTTATCACCACGTGGCTCAGATTTGGCTAGCCATCGCATTCTTTTCCCTTCCAGCCCCCCTCCAGAGTGACGAATCCAAGGTGGAATCGCAGGGACAGTTGCCCAAGAACGATATACTTTTCGTCGATGTATAGATTGATATGTACACAGTAAGTCTTGCTGTTGTTCCAGAGGCAATTCAATAATTCCTTCCCAACCGTCGGAATCTAATTCTTGGTACCACTCTGGTATTTTCATTGCGGATATCTGAAGTGGTATCCGCCACATGGATGGCTTTGCATCCCATTCGGCCAATTCTTCCAAATCAAAACGATAAAAAGGCTGGAGGACAATGGCAAATATCAAAACGAAACCACCCCATCGCTTCCATGTTTCGTTTAATCTGTCCATATTGACAGCAACCAATATCACAGCGCACACCACTACCATTGATGCCATGCGATATGGCGCAAACATTCTAGACATCCCCGGAATATATTGAAACATCCAAGCGTATGGAAGACGCACAACATAGTCTCCCAGCATAAATACGTCTGCCGTATCTTTTTGCGCACCGAGTTTGAGAAATGGTCCTAGGGTACCAAGCCAAAAAATGGTCCACAACACTAGCCATATACGGGCCTTCTTCACACGAAATGCTGGCAACACGCCAACCAAAAATACCGCCAACGGAAAGGCTAGCACCCCATGTCTTGGATCCAGAACGTAATCCGCAGGCCAAGCAGAATCAATACCCCTATGCAAAGAAGACAATACATTTTCTCGGTAGCTAGTAGGTCTTTGGGGAGTGGTCACAATCGTATCGTATTGAGGATACGGCACGAAAAATGTCACTTCCGGAAGCTCTTCAGCCCCTCCTTTGCCAGATTCGTCAGAATTGGCTGAGAAATAGGGCATCAGAAAGAAAAACACACCAAGTAAAGCCGTGACGCCCGCCGAAGATATCCATCTCCTTGCGATGCCGAAAGGGGGTCTGGTTGTCCACAAAAACCAAAGCAGCCACACCAACCCAAACAAACCAGCAAAAAGACCGTAAAACCAATAAAATGCAGAGATTAAAGAAAAGCACAGACCTACGAGCATCCCATCCAACACTGTACCTGTACGTCCTGCTCTTTTTAACAGTGCAGGAAACAACAGAAGCCACCAAAGCAGGGTTTGTCTCAATCCCAGCTTATTGATGTCCTGAATAACGAGTGGATTCACAATGGCAATCGATCCAGCCGCCAAAGATACCATCCAAGAATTGGTAAAGCACCGTGCCAGCACGTAACCACAGATACCATTACCCATCAGAATGATCAGAATCTTGGCATTGTGATCAAGCCCAACTCCCAACCATTCGCGAAGAGGAAAGGTAAACAGCAATATGTCAAGAATATTCCCTGTTTCCGGGAAACGACCCAAACCAATCAGAGACTCTATGCTGCCCCACAATCCAAAATCTTCCTGTTCAAGTGCTTTAACCTCACTGTAGTGCCACCACTGACGCCAAAACCAGCCCCCAAGTTCTCCACCTCCAACGATCACTTCTGTTGGATGCATCACCATTGGCCAGGTTAGTGCCGAAGACAGAAGCGCAAACCATACAAAGGCCAGTGTACATTCTAAGAGAGTCGTTTTCCAAGATTGGCTCATGCATCGTCTCCACTCGACAGTAAGGGCAACTGATATACCACAACACCATCTTCATATCTTGTTGGATCACCGAACAACGCCTCCAAAACCTGATGGGTCTGCGTCAATTTAAAGGACGGATAAAAGGACTCATGCACGACAATGTATCGATACCCTTGTCTAGACAACACCCTAGAAGAAACCACCAAATCCAACTGAGGCAGCAGCGCAGGAAGCGTTCGAGCGTGTGTGGCTTCGATACGCAGTAAGATCTGAGTCAATAAATTTTGCCGTAGAGGAGTCGGCATTGGATCGTTCAACCCCCAAGGAATCGGTCGTTCATGTACAGACTGATTCCATACATAAATCGCTCGCTCAAGATTCGGTAAACTGAGGGGTAAATCCAATACTGCACCCTCAACGGGATCCTTTCTCATGTCATAATAGGCCTGAGACACCTCGGCCTTTGCGTGAGGTATCGGTAATGTTGCAGGTGAGAAGTGGGTAAGTTCAGTCCAGATCATCAATGGCAATACCGTTAAGACGACAAGTTTCAGAAGTAGATTTTGTTTTCTAAATACCACCCGCAATCCTTGACTGGCCAGTACTGCGATGGCCAAGTTTACCCCTACTACAAATCGAAATGGATGGGAAATACGGTCAAATATGGGAAAAGCCTTGTACAAGACTAGAAAAGGCAATGGGATTCTCTTTCCATTCCACAGCAAATACTCTCCACCAACATGCAAGTACGGTCCCAAGCAAAAGACAAAGAAAAGCAGACCAAAGATCACCCAAAGTTTCCAATCTTCTTTGCGTCTCTCTTTCCAGATTCCAACCATCGCTAGACCCAATCCAACCCAGCCCAAATAGATGATGATCATCAGCTCCTCACCATACAAAGTCTGCAGATCGGGAATGGGAATTTTACTCAACTGAAAAAATGCTTGTACGTCAGTAATATTGTGATTGAGTAAAGAACGCTCCACAAATTCTGGATCACGAGTCACAATTGCATTGTCAGCGGATAAAGAGGCTCGAAATGAAAGGACCGGTCCCAAAACAATTGTTCCAGCAACGACGGCAGATATCAAAACATGTCGAAACACATCTTTCATGTTGTATAGCCACGACCGTTTCCAGAAGGACCAGACCAAAATCAACAACGATCCCAAAATGCTAAACAAGCCGTAATACCAGCTTGTTAAAACACACATAGCCCCCAATACACCCAAGTTCAATGCCCTCTTGAAACTGGGACGCTCCATCATGCGAAGCAGTGCCCACAATGTCATTGGAAACCAACCTGCACAAACCGTTTCAGATATTCCATTGTAACTTTGTCCCATCAAGTGCGCAGACATCTCAAACAAAAATAGCGCCGCAAATGACGCCCACATATCAGAGGTGACTTTATATGCCAAGAGCCATGCACCGACCCCTGCCAGTGCAAGTTCTCCCAGCATGATGCAGTTGAAAGCAGCGGCAGGTCCAAACAACAGAGAAATGGGTAAAGACAGAAGAACTTGAATTGTATCGATAAAATACAGCGTTCCCCCTCTCGGAAACGCCAATCCATTTGCTTCTGTTGGCCAACGACCTGACAACAATTCCTCAGATACCCACCAATACCCCCAAACGTGATTCCAAGTATCATTGCCCGGATGCCCAACAAGTGTTGTTTGTAAAGACAAACCTACAGGCCACGTGAGTGCAATAGATAGCAAAAAAGCAACCACCACAACTACAATTGAGATATGTTTTTGGGAAAGTGTACGCATCGATTCAGAGAAAAGAAGAGATTAGGAGTGTCAATGGTGTTTAACACATCCAAATGGTTGTATAACACAACAATGCTTGGTATTGTTCTGTCCGGCATCGCTTGCCAGACAGATCCCACGCCAATGCCTACGGAAGAGCTTGTCACTCAAACTGTAGAATTGGATCCTGTATACCAGCTCATCTATGATACTCACGCTATGAGAACACCAGATTCAAATCAGCAACGGGTTCGAATTCTATTGTGGTTAAATCGAATGAACTGCAACCTCTCTCAGCTACAAAAGCTCGATGATCTAAGAAATCTCGCGGCAGAGAAATACGCCTCACTACAAGAAATTGAACTTCGTGAAGCACAAAAGGCTCAAGAACTGTACACACCTTTATTCAATCAGCTGTGGGATTCTATGCGTACAGGATCAGATCTCAGCGATCCTCAAATCCAAGATGCCGTACAAAATTTTCAAGCCAATGTAGAATTGGAAAAGGGGTCACCAAGTCTGGATATACGTCTAGAGACCATCAAATCCATTCTCGATGCCGAAGATGACTTCTTACGCTCCTTGTCTCCAGAACAAGAATCGACAATTGTCGATGCGCTGTATTTCTTACGCTACAAACTGGATCCCATTGGAAATCCAAAAGACTTTTCACTGCTCATTGGAAATACATTTGAGCCTGGTCAATACGCCATTTTGTTAAAAGGTACCAGTGAATTGGCGCAGCAATCAGGAAATATCGGTGGATTGTGGAGTGATCAACCAGAACTAACAGGACGTGTGTTACACGAAGCAAAACGAGAAGTGGTTCTCTATTTAATTTTGTTGGAACCTGCTTTGGAAGAGGCCATACGGGCTGCAATTGCACTCCAGACCCAATCCAACACACCGTAGTTTATCGCTTGTATAGATTTCATTCTGACGCCCCGTGCTTGGTCTCTGAATACAGCTCTCAACAGATAGAGAGACCAAATGATTGGTCCCCTCCGCAAAGAATTGTACAGACACAAATGACCATAGACTGAAAACCTCAGTCCTTTGAGACTGTTTGAATCCAGTGATGCACCCCCAACATGTCGACAGAGCGTCCTTTCTACCACCAACAATTCAAAACCAGAATGTTTTGCCGTAGCCGTTAGATGAAGATCTTCGAATCCATGGTGAAATCTGGAATCAAAACGCAAATTGGATGGCATCAACAGACAGGTTCCTAGAAGAGCATCCACTCGACTTGAACGATTTTGATTGAGTTGAACCAAGCCCCAAGAACGAATGGTTACACCGTAAAATCGATGTCCTTTAGATTGAATCACTGGAGATAGCAACCTATTGGATTGAGCCATTTGCATGAGGTATTTCACATCATCCAGTTCAATCCAGGCATCGTCATTCAAAACCAAAACAAATCGAAACCCAAGCGTTTCAATTATACTCAAACCGATATTGACAGTATTGGTAAATCCACTGTCACCGGAAGAACGAATACAGTTTAGATTAGAGTGAGCGGCCATCCAAGGGGTCCAATCACTTTGAATAATTCCATCATCAACGACAACTGTTGGAAACTGTTTTAGATGGTTCAGCAACGGAAGAAGCAAATCCTCTCTGTGATGAAATGGGATCAAAATGCAACAGGAGGTCTCTGGATTTTCATCAGCTGGAGATTTATGGAGGCGCATCGTTTGGAATTCCAAGTGTTAAGACAACGCGACGATGATCTTCTTCACCCGAAATTGGATTCTCGCTATACCATCCGGATGGATCCAATGGTCCAGGTCGACCATTTCCATCTTCATCAATATATGCTCCAACCCAAAGCATCTGTTTATTCTTTGGCAAAAATATCTCAAACTCAGGTCCGGCTTCAACTGTTGTGCTGACCACAACCGAAGGTCTTTTGCCTCCAATGTTGCGTTGATCACCATCAAAAATATCGATCCGAATCGATTTGTTGGTCGGATTGTTGGCTTCAATGGTTCCGGAAATCGTAATAAACTCGCCATCTTTTGGATTTGGAGGTGGAGGCGGCACGGCTTCTTTGGGTTGTTCTTTTGGTGGCTCGACTGATGGAGGAGCCACTTTAGGCAACTGACCAATCGGAGACTTCGGAGCATCTTTCGGTGGAGCAATGGTTGGCATGGTTTGGTCTATTGCCTGTTTCTCGTCCCCCTTCTCAATAGGCTGTTCAGATAGTGTTGAAGTGGTAGTTTGAGATTGATCAGAATTTGCCTTCGCTAGAATAGGGTCTTCTCCACATCCAAACGTCAACAGTATTGTCATCAAATAAGAAAACCGCATCTCAAAACCATCCTTTCTGCACCAAAATCAAGCAATTGTGTTAAAATGTCAATAAATGTCACTGCTTTAATTATTAAACCACTCTTACCCAATTTAATGCGATGTTGACTTCTTTGCTCAGAACATTTTTCCGGTCAGAAATCTCGATGATGGTTGCCAAGGTGTATATTCCTGTACTGTTCCCGTTGACGTTTCTCATCTGTCTTCTGGCTGTTGGGCTCGATCAGTGGTTTACTCTTCCCGGGTTGTTTCCAACCCCAACCAATTTTGTGATCGCTGGAATCACCTTTGTTAGTGGCGCCTTTTTATGGTTGTGGACCTATGAACAACTCAGTCGTTTGGGTGAAGGCTCTCCCTCTCCTACTGCTGGTCGAACGATGAAACTGGTCACCACAGGAATTTACGCATATTCTCGAAATCCTTCACTATTTGGTAAGCTACTTGGATTTTTGGCTGTTGGATTTGCACTCAACTCAATGGCATTTTGTTTCATATTGACCCCCCTATTGCTCACTGGATCTCTGATTGAAAAGGTCTGGCGACAAGAACCTCAGCTAGTCGAGATATTCGGGGATGATTATATTGAATACCAAAAAAATGTCCCCCTATTTATTCCATGGACATACTTCTTCAAACGAAACAAGAGTTTAAAATCCTGATTTCCTTTACACGCAAACACCCAATTTTACGTTACAGTATCCTATAGACCAAAAACCAAAAGGTGCATTATGGACATTACACTGATCAACCCTCCAGAGAAACTGCGAGTCTGGGCAGGTATTCCCAAAGCCCATGCTCACGGTGTTTACTGCTTTCCCCCTCTCGGTTTAATGACAGTTCAAGCAGCTATTGAAAAGCGGTCAAACTACATTGCTGAGATTGTTGATCCTGTTGTTGATGACTTGGATTATCCAGAATTTGAAGCGATGCTGCGTAAATATCCTCTAGACTTGGTCGGTGTTTCAACATATACACACTCGCTACCAGATGTTCAAATGACCATCAACTTGGTTCGAAAAATCAATCCAAATGCAAAAATAGTTCTCGGGGGACCACATTGTGCGATGTTCCCTGAATATGCCATGGCGCTCGATGGAATTGATGCCATCATCACTGGTGATGGTGAAGATGCCTTTTTGGAAATTGTTCAACGGTTTGACAAAGGGGAAGACTTTTCCGGAATTTTAGGGTTGTGGTGGAAAGACAGTACGGGCACTGTAGTCAAAAATCAAGCTCGGCCGTCTACGAAAGACATGACACAATACCCTTGGGCTGATCGGCGCCGAACCAACTATGCCGGCTACTATTTGCCAGGGACAAAGCAGCCGATGGTGACCACTGCCATTACCTCTCGTGGTTGTCCGCACTCCTGCCCTTTCTGTCTTACGTACAAAAAACAATATCGCATCCGCGCCATCGACAATATCCTCGATGAAATAGAAGACTGTATTTCCATTGGCATAACTGAAGTGCACTTTATCGACGATCTGTTCAGTCCAAACTCTCAATGGGTTCTCAAATTCTGTGATGCGGTTGAACGTCGAGGACTGAAGTTCAATTGGGGATACAAAACCACCATTGCTGGAACGACACGAGAACAACTGCGAAGATGTGCAGATACAGGATGTACGAAGATTCACTTTGGAGTTGAGTCTGCCAACAATGAAGGTCTAGACGCTTGGGGCAAGCACTGTGACACCGATGATGTTCACCGTGTATTTCAGTGGTGTAGAGAAGAGGGCGTACGTTCTGTCGCCTACATCATGCTAGCAGGACCACACGAACGGTCAATGAAAGAGGCGCTCAATAATTTGGATGAAATGTTGAAACTGGATGCAGAGTTCGCCGTTTTCGCGGTGTTCTCTCCATATCCAGGAACAGACAGTTTCGAAGAAGGAGCAGAAAAGGGACTGTATGCTGCAGACTGTTGGGACAGACTGATGAAAGAACCGCTGTGTGGAGTTGAAGTACCTGTTTGCTGGACAGAACACCTCAACCAAGCTGAAATCCTAGATTTACTCAAGATTGCTCACCGAAAGTTCTACTTCCGTCCAAAGTTCATTGCACGACAGGTAATGAACCTCAAAACTGGTGCTGAATTGAAACGTTTAACACAAGGTGCACTGTCGTTGGTGAAACTGGAATTACTGAAGGCCAACAGCCGTACCGCACCCGTATAAAAACCGTATTGATCTATGCTATTAATCGGGATGCTGTTCCTGTCTTTGTTGGTTAACGCCCAAAAATCCCCCTCTAATCTTGATCACATGGAACGTCTAAGCACAGATATCAAAGAGCGGTCGGCAAGTCTTCAAAGACTCTTTCATACACCTACACAAGAAAGTATTCCCATGTTAGAGATCGAATCTTCTATGATGGAAATGGAAAATTTGGTTATGCAATTGGAAACCCATCTTTCCACTCTCCCCCCTCCTTCACTCTGAGTCCGATGTCTGCTGAAAAAGAAATGCGCCGGCTGCAACAACAGCTGCAAGATTATCAACAAGAAAATCAAAATTTACAACTTGAAGTCAAAAAATGGTCTCAATATTGTGCATACGTAGCGGGTGCTTCAATCGGAATCATCCTATTTCTACTCGTGTTTGCTTCTTCTGAACCTGAACCCGTTGAATGTCCAGAGTGTGAAGAGTGTTCTATTTGTGAGGAATGTGAGGTGTGTCCTGAAGCCATCGTCTGTCCTGAACCGATAGAATGTCCAGAGCCTAAGTCTAAGATTCAGCAACCGAAACAGAAGGCACAGATTGTTGCGCCGAAAAATGTGGACCCCACTACATTCCCACGTTCCTACACCATTCAAAAGGGCGACAACTTTTCTATCATCGCCCAAAAGATATACGGTCGTGCGTCGTGGGCTGCCTGGTTAGCCGAACAAAATGGCGTTGATCCCAGCAAACTGCAAATCGGTCAGGAGATTACCCTTCCCGTTCCGAAAAATTAAAGCCATTATTTACCTGCGGCAATCTTTTTGTCGGCCTGTTGAGACCGTTCTTTTGAACCTTTCACCTTGTTGGTGTTCCACGCATTGTCATAGGATGTTTTGGCTTTACGATACTGCTTTTGTCGATAATGAATGTGTCCTTTAAAATATTGACCGTAGCCTTTGTGATAGTCTGATAAATCAAAAGACAAATACGTATCAATGTGGGACTCGGCTTTGGGGTACTCTTTCATCCGCATGTATAAACGGGCCAAATAAAAATGAGAACGCTCATTCTTGGGAGACAACAACAACACGCGTTGAAAACTCTTCTCTGCCTTCTTGTATTGTTTCTGATACATCTGTACACGACCCAAAACTTGTAAGTTAATGACGTTGTTGGGGTAGGCATCTTGTAGATGCTGTGCTGTCATTAGAGCCGTTTTCATCTTTCGCTCTTCGATCCATGTATACACAAGCGCATGAGAGGCCGCTGGACGCAAAAATACAGATTCTCGCTCTGCCAGTTGCATCATTTCAATCCCTTTTGCTCGCTCGTCTGTAAACAATGGTACTCCTGGTACATTTGAGGCAATCAATGATCGCCAGTAAAGCCATAAACCATCACCAAGCTGAGAATCGACAAAAAACTGTGCTTTATTCTTGGCAATCTCGATGAACTTCATCGCTTCATACCCTTGATTGATGGCATCCAAAAAATCTTCTTTTCGAAGTTCATGAATCGCATCCACCCCAAGAATTGCGCCCATTAAAAAGTTTTCCCATGCATCATTTCCTGCTTGTACGGAAGCTCTCTGCAAATCTTGGACGGCAGTATCAAAGCTATTTTTATACTGCATTTCATATTTAAAATCAAAATTTTCAAGCATCAGAACTTGCCACATGAGTGCTCTACCCACCGGGGCTACTCCTGAGTCTGGATAATCCTGCTTCACCTTCTGCAATACGCCATGTAGACCTTTATAATCTCGAAGATACAGATGATTCATCACCTGCCAGCAAGACCAAACGAAGTCCACAGACATCTGTAACCATCGTGCACCATCGTAGATTCTCTTGGGATATTGACCGGTTTTGGCATCTTCATATTGAACCAGTTGTGTCTGTCCATCAGGCATATCTATCGAACGAACTTTGCGACCAGAAACAGTGTCAGACAGTTCTACCTCTACTTTGGATTCATCTGCAAAGGCCAGCGTCAACCCCAACAACAACGACAACATTTCTAGCTCCTACGTGCGCGAAACAAATAGTTTTTCAATTTGATCGGTGAGCAACACTTCCAACTGGACGTCCATCAATCGATTGATCTCTTGAATTCCTGTTGGACTGGTTACATTGATCTCTGTCATTTTATCACCGATGGTGTCAATTCCAACAAAGAGCAAATTGTGTTTTTGAAGTTCCGGTTCCAATTTGGCACAAATCTCCTGTTCTCTTGGAGTCAACTCACACACTTCAACCCGTGCACCAACGTGCATATTCCCTCGGTGGTCTCCTTTTTGAGGAATCCGAAGCATCTGACCAACAGGTTTTCCAGCAATTAAAATTATCCGTTTGTCTCCATCTAGAATCTCCGGCAAATATTCTTGTACAAGAATGTATTGCTCTTCGTTCTCTGTCAAAATCTCGAGCATAGAACTAAAATTTGGATCATCGTGTGCCGTCACCAATACGCCTCTGCCTCCATTTCCATCCCATGGTTTGATCACAACCTTTGAATACTGTTTTGCCCATGCTTTGGCCCTTGGTAGTTCTCGTGTAACGAGAGTAGCGGGAGAATATTCAGCAAAATGAAGCGCATACATCTTTTCGTTGAAATTTCGAATGGCCCGGGGATCATTCAGAACTAAGGTGGAGTCTGGTACCAAGTCCAGCATGTATGTACTGAATATGTAATCCATATTGAACGGTGGATCTTTCCGCATCCAAATGACATCAAACGATCCCAAATCAATATCTTGAGGCTCGGCCTCGTCGAAAAATGGTTCAGTATCTGTCACTTTTACGTACGTCGCTTTTGAATAAGAACGGCCCCCAATCGCAAATAGGTCTTTGGGAGTGCACCAATATGTAGGCCATCCCCTACGATTGGCTTCAAGCATCATCATATAGGTAGAATCGCCTTCCAACTGGAGTGATCTCAATGGATCCATGACATACAACGTTTTCATTTTCACCTCTTAATTTATACTTATTTTCCAATGCAAAATTTGGAAAACAGCTGATCCAGTACTGCCTCTCTTGCATCATCACCACGCAAATCAGCCAGTGCTTCAAGCGCCAATGTGATTTCTTCAGTTGCAACGGCCGGACCCAAAAAACCATTCAAAGCAGATGCCGACATGTCGATGTGATCAGCAATCACTTGGAATAAAGATTGCTGACGTTGACTCAGAGATACATATTTGTTTTCAGATGTTTTATTAATCCCTAACACTGTTCGTATCTTTAAAAAAAGTTCTTTCAACCCTTTTTTAGACTTGTTTGAAACCCTACAATCAGATTGAAGATTCAAGCTTGTTTTTACATCAATATGGGTCAAAATAAGCAGCGATGGTACATGAGAGATTTCCTTTTGTAAATCCATAATCACCCCCAATTCTTCATTTGCAGGATGAACCAGTAGACATAAATCTGCTTCCTTCGCAATTTCAATACCCATCTGAATTCCAGTATTTTCGATTGGATCTGTACTATCAAACCTTGCACCTGCAGTATCAAAGAAGCAAATCTCCATTCCATCTATCAGAACCCGTCGCTCCACAATATCTCTTGTTGTTCCAGGACGATCACTCACGATAGCTCTGTTACTACCCACCAAGTGATTGAACAAAGAAGATTTCCCAGCATTGACGGGACCCAAGATGGCTACCTTTGCTCCATTTAGACGGATTCGGTTCTGCTGATACGATTGAGCCGTCAATCGAGCATTTTGTGCTATCTGATGCAATGCCTCAACGATCTGTTCATCAGACTCAAAGGATAAATCTTCCTGTGGATAATCCATTTTGGCTTCTAGTTCAGCAGCAATATTGAGTAACGTCCTACGAAGTTTACTCTCATTGTCGTCTACGATACCTCGCAATCCTTGTTGAGCAATGTCTACTCCTTCTAGGGATCCAGCATGAATCACTTCATTCAATGCTTCAGCCTTTAGCATGCTCATTTTGCCATTGAGAACGGCCTGTCTTGTAAACTCCCCTGCTCTCGCAACCCTAGCACCATATTCTATTGCAAGATTGATTATCGCATCGACAATCAAAGGATTGCCGTGACAAGAAAACTCCACAGTATTCTCTCCTGTAAAGGACTGTGGAGCTTTAAATGTGGTCACTACGACTTGATCAAGAACGGTGCCGTCCGTTTGACGAATGTACCCAACTGCGACGCGAGAATGCTCCCACTTATGAATAGTCGGAGCCATCTTCTGTGCAATTTCAATGGCTTGCTCTCCGCTCAAGCGGAGCATCGCGACCCCTGAGCGTCCAAATGGAGTTGTGGCAGCGATGATGGTAATGGCTTAGTCCTCTGAGCTAGACGACGATGAAGACTCTTCCTCACTGTCTGCTTTAACCAATCGAATTTTTCGAGCCCCATTGTCATCAAAACTTTCAGAATTCACACCCGTAAACTCTTTGATGGTCATGTGAACCAGTCTGCGCTGATATCCGTTGAGTTCCTTTTCTATAATGAGTGGTTCACCACTGTCCAGCACACGACTTGCGAGCTTCTTAGCCAAACGTTTCAACCCTTCATCATCTCTTTTATTGTCACGACGATCTCCACGTTTTCTATCTCTGTCACGCCCGCGAGAATCATCTCTATCTCTACGTCGCTCACGTTTTTCTCCACCATCCACATGAAGTGCATATGCCCATTCATATCCTTCTTTAGATGAATACTCATTCATCAATTTTTCAATGCTCTTGAGCGTTGCTCCGCGATGACCAATAATACGGCCACCTTCTTCAGATTTAATGGTAAAATGCAATGTATTGCCATTCTCACGTACAGATACTTCCGCTGTCAGACCCAATACTTCTATCGTGGTCGTTAGCCAGCCTTGCATTTCTTGGATCCCAGGCTTAAACACCTTCTTCCAGGCCGTTACTTCTACATCGCGTCTACCGATCTTTTGCCCATTTTCATTGAGAAACTGTTCTGAACCGATGTCGTAATCCAATTCTGCGACGTCCAAACCCAAATCTGTCGCTATTTGTGTGAGTGCTTCGAGCACCGTTTCTGCTGTTGCAGCTCTTTTTTCTACTGTCATTTTGCCTCCTGGAGCAACGTTGTGTCATCGTACTGAACGCGAATCAACCATTGTTGGAAGATGGTCAGCAAGATGTTCATGGAAAAGTACAATACCAATCCACTTGGAAAGGTAAACATAAAGACGCCAAATATTAGTGGCATCAATTTAAGCATTTTTTGCTGTGCAGGATCCATACTTCCCATGGGCATCATACGCTGTTGAAAAAACATCAACACACAGTACATAATTGCCAGAATACCATAGGGATCTGCACTGGTTAAATCTTGTAAATATAAAAACTGAGAGTCGTACAATTCGACACTGTACAACATTACATTGTACAACGAGAACCATACTGGAATCTGAATGAATGTCGGTAAACAACCCCCAAGAGGACTTACACCATGCTCAGTAAAGAGTTTCATGGTCTCTTGTCCTTGCAGCTGCGCATTGTCTTTGTATTTCTCTTTGAGTTCTTTCAACAGTGGCTGAATCGCTTGCATCTTTCGACCGCTTATAAAAGCCTTTTGCGTAAGTGGAAAGAAAATAACCTTAACGACCAACGTCAGTAAGAGGATAGAAACACCCCAATTTACAAAGCCAGCCTGAATCATTTTCAGCATAAACAACAACACTCTGGAAAAGAAACCGAAAATCCCAAATTCTATAGATTCCGTCCAAGACTCTCCAAGTTGTTCGAGTTGATCCATCTGTTTTGGACCGACAAAAGCTTTCAACTGAATGGTTCGTGTAGCCCCTGAGTCAATTGCCTGACTCAATGTAGAAACGACTCCATATTCTCCTTCTCCAAACTTTCGAGTCGTAACCGAGGAAAAATCGGCCATATTGCTTGGATACAAGGCAGACAAGAAATATCTAGAACCGATTCCAAACCAATCTGGTGCGCTGTCAAACTTCGTTGGTTCGTCTAAATCCTCTAAGGTAAGAAACGACGTACCAAAGAAGGAACCAAAGGTACCAACCAACTCTTCTTCCACATAGAACTGGGGACGAGAAGCATTCGTAAATCGATCTGCTGACTCATCATCCATCTTATCCATCATACCAATCCAGAGATCATCAACTTTTTCCGAACGCTGATTGGAAATAATAACTTCTACATCGATAGTGTTCCTTTCAACACCTTGAACGTCACTTTCCGGAAGTGTTATTGTCTGAGAAACTTGCAATCCATTCACCGTCCCAACAGACTTAAATGTTCTAGAGTCCACTTTGGTGACGTTGAAAACATCTTTAAATGTCGCCTCTCCTTCACCAACAACAACCAACGACCCGGCTTTTGTCAGCAGCTTGAGTTCTTCATCAATATCTCTATATGGCTCCCATGACCCATCCATACCAGCAAATATCCATCCCCACCAAGATTGTATTTCCGGCAAAACAGTGTATTCGCGAAGACCCACGAACTGTGGTGAACCATATGTAGAGGTAATATCAAAGTGAAAGGCTTCTGAGTCATACGGTATCGACTGATATGAAACCTTTTCCATAACTTTGGGTTGTACTGTTGTAGGTACAGGAGAATTCTCAATAACTGTACTCCCCTCTCCTTCTACAACCGATTCCGTCACGGTTGTTTCAACTGGCTGTTGAACAGGGGGTTCAAGCTGCGAGAACCAGAAGAAGTACGCTCCCATACTGATCACAAAAAATAGCTGTAATCGATTCTTGTGATCTTGATTTTCTAAACTATTCATGATTGTTCCTCTAATTTAGGCGGGACAGGATCCAGACCGTACCCCCCAAAGGGATTGCACCTTAAAATTCGCCAACTACCGAGATACGTTCCTTTAAACACTCCATGAACTCGAATAGCCTCTAACGTATATTGACTACAGGAAGGATGATACCGACAACTTGGTGGAGTATACCTAGAAATCATTCTTTGATAACCGCGAATGGTCCAAATAAAAAGTTTTCCGATCATTGTTTCTAACATCGATTTAGTTTGTTGAACGCTTCAACAATTTGGATGTTTATTTCGTGTTGAGTTCTATGCAACGCTGAAGCAAATGCAATGATGACTATATTAAGAGATGTACTCATCAAATGCTTCTGTTTTCTACACGCTTCTCTAAGTCGACGCTTTACAAGATTTCGACATACAGCATTGCCAACCTTTTTACTGACAACCAATCCGAATCTCGGATTGTTGGGCGCATGTGGAACTTTATGACAGGGTAAAAAAATAAAGAGAAAGTCGCGAGATTTTACCTTCGACCCACGTTTTTGGATCAACCGAAAATCTCTAGACTTTCTGATTTTGTCCACTTTCTGCCAAGTCACGTTCATGGAGAGTTCTCCCATTGACTCGAGAAAGTCAACACCAAGATACCATTACTTGGTGCGGATATCAGGCGCCAAACGCTTACGGCCTTTTGAACGACGGCGACGCAAAACATTCTTACCACCTGGTGTACTCATGCGTGCACGAAAGCCGTGGCAACGTTTTCTCTTAATATTACTTGGTTGGTACGTGCGTTTCATATCTACTCCACAAAAATATACAATACTGATGTATCGGAATGTTTCTTTATCCGATATAGATGAATTCGTCAATATAAATAGGTCACACTATACGATTAGAGACTTCTAATTCGACTTGATGAATCCTAGTGATTTGACTATGAAAACATTTGCCCGTATATCGCCTTCATCTTTGACATTCTTACCATACGATTGTTGGACCACATCATGAACCTTGAACAACTCTGGACAGATCTACAACAAGAGATCAAAGAAATCTTGGGTGTTAACAAGTATGAAATATGGGTTCAAAAGGGGGAGGAAGTCAAGTTACTGCTTGTAGATTACGGTGACACCTGGATTTTATTTGAAACCAACAACGACTATTTTGCAAAGCATGTCGAAAAACACATCTGGCCGACTCTATCAGAGCTGTTTCTAGCAATCTGTGGACATCCTATCGAGTTTAGATATAGAGAATCGATTTCCGATGGAGCATCAATAGAAGAGTCGTCAGGGCAGGGGATGTCGGAAGCACCTAAAAGAATCCTTGAAGGAATTCCATCGGATAAAACGTTTGATAATTTTGTCGTTGGTAAATGCAATGAGTTCGCACATGCGGCAGCTATGGCGGTGGCTGATTCCCTAGGGGATGATCAATACAATCCTCTATATATGTATGGATCTACGGGACTTGGCAAAACCCATTTGATGCTGGCCATTGCGAATGAAGTTGCACAACTGAATCATTCTATTACCCCTCTTTATATTACTGCTGAATCATTTATTAACGACATGATTCTACATCTTCGAACCCGCAAAATGAATGAGTTCAAACTCAAATATAGGGAAAACTGTACGCTTCTGTTGATGGACGACATCCAATTTTTATCCAACAAAGATCAAATGCAAGAAGAATTGTTTCACACGTTCGAATATTTAAAGAATCAAGGACACCAAATTGTCTTTACCTCAGATGTTCTCCCGAAAGATATCGAAGGACTGATGGATCGTCTTAGTTCACGTTTTCAAAGCGGAATGATTGCAGATTTACAAGCACCAGATATGGAAACCGTCTTGGCAATCATCGAGCAAAAGTCTAGACGAATGGACGCCCATATTCCTCAGGATGTTGCACAATTCATAGCCGAAAATGCTCAAGGGAACGTTCGAGAAGTGGAGGGGAGTCTCAATAAGATTATTGGATTTGCCAAACTGAGAAAGACAAGAATCACATTGAACCTCGCGAAAAGAGAATTGAAGCACATCTTTCAAGAAAAGCCGACTGAACCTCTCGCACCAGAAAATGTAATCAGCAGCGTTAGCAGTACATACAATATAGAGAAGTCCCAGCTGTTGGGACGCTCTCGTAAGGCTATATTCAGTCATCCACGACAAGTTACCATGTATATTTTAAAAGAATACAGTACTCTCTCTACCGGTCAAATCGGCGCTGCATTGAATGGACGAGACCACAGCACTGTGATTCATGGTCACGCGAAAATCAAGGAGAAACTGAAAACCGACGCTTCCCTCAAAAAAACTGTAGATCTAATCAAACGAGATCTTCAAATCTGGACTTAAATGGCCTTCCGTTTATCTCAGAGAGAGTGTCTGATTTACCCATTGGCATTCGTTAATGTAGAGATCATTTCGTTCAACCGATGAATACGCCTCAAAATATCGATGGAGGATCTCAATGTAGATCCTAAAGATCCTTATATTCACGATCTCAGGGTGAATTTTGAAAAGGATCGTCAATTATGCTGTTGATAACTTGTGGATAAGTACTGTTTTACCTGTGGATAAGTTGTGGATAAAGTTGTGGACAAGTGGATAAAAATCTCATATCAAAAGTTATCCACAAGTTATCAACATGTTATCCACAGGTTATCAACAGGTACCATATGGGTTTGTAGTTGAAAAAATGGGTCTTGTAGAAGTTATCAACTTATCCACAGCACACTACTAATATCTACTAAAAAATACAATACTATATAATTTTTTGTTTTAGGGGAGTCGAATCGTGAAATTCATCATCAATAGAAAGGATCTCTCAACTATTTTGCAACGAGTTCAAACAATCGTTTCAGGGCAAGCCGGAAAAGAGATCAAAAATCCTATTTTGAATCACATAAAACTCGATGTAGCAGACAATCGAATTACGATTACTGCCTCTGGTGCTAGTGGGGAAGGATTGTCATTGGTTACACACATGGATGACTGTGTACAAGTTTTGGAGCCTGGTTCTATTTGTGTAAAGTTTGCTCGATTGTTCAACATTGTGAAGGTCTTAGGGCATGAAACGTGTACCATTTCGGTGGAAGATATCATGACAGGACCAATGATCATTCACAATGGACGAACAGATGTTACAATTGATGAATGTCGTTATGCTGAAGAATTTCCACCAATTGGACATTTCGCGAAAGATCTTACCATCCAAATGAAAACAGAAGAGTTGCGACGTATGATTGCTGAGAGTGAGTTCTCAATAGGAAAGAGACCCAATTTTAATGGCATGCATATTGCATTTAATGAAGTAGACAAAACACTTCGCTTTGTAAGTACAGATGCCAATCGAATGTCATGGTCAGAAGCTTCTGTGGATACTGTAACTGTGAACAATGATCCTGAGTTAACGAAAATGCTCTTGTCTCCCAAAGCGGTTGCAGAGATCAAACGTTGCTGTGCAGAAGGAGAGGAGTGTACA
>CAJWHX010000002.1 GCA_913040875.1 uncultured Pseudomonadota bacterium
GACTATTTTTGTTCTTCAGGTCCTGGTGGACAGTCTGTTAATACAACTTATTCTGCAGTAAGATTAACCCATGAACCTACAGGTGTAGTTGCTCAATGTCAAGATCAAAAATCACAACATAAAAACAAGGAAAAAGCTATGAGAGTTTTGAGATCCAGACTTTATGAAATTGAATTAAATAAAAGGATGGAATCAGATTCTCAGAAAAGGAATGAGTTAGTTAAATCGGGTGATAGATCAGCTAAAATAAGGACATATAATTATCCTCAAGGAAGAGTAACTGACCATAGAATTGGACTAACTTTATATGATTTGCCAAAGATATTGGATTTGCGGTGTCGCTACTTCCAATTGAATTATTGGACACAGCGAAGGATGGAGTGCAAAATTGGGAGGCGAGATTCATTCGACATCGTCCAGAAATGGGATTGCATTCGCAAGATTCAGCGGCGAAAGTGCGTCAGCGAGTTGATCGAGCCTATGATCAGATCATTCGAATGAAACGGGAGGGATGGCCCATTCTGAACTCGACTAAGTACTTAGAGTCGTCTAGACAATATCTTAAGACAGGGCGTTTTCCAGCAGAAGGCTGTGATGCTGGAAAACTCTACTTTAGCATCTCGCCAAATGGGCAGTTTACGATATGTCATCGAACCAAGCATCAGTACGTTAGTTTCTTGGATCCTGGTTTCGAGGACTTTTTCCGTTCAGCAGCCTATGAACGTACTCGATTAATGGAAGCCGGCTCCTGTGAGGGGTGTATGCGCGCTTGTTGGATCGATACAAGTGCGATGTTTAGGCATGTACAAGGATTCTTTGAAACGGCTCAGCTGTCTCTTAAACAGCGTGTTTATGATGTTCCTACGTGGGAGAGAGCGGAACGCTGGAAGCGGACAGAGCCGATTTCTATCGTTCCGGAACTTGCCCCTGCCAAGTGATTGGTTACATTTGGGGTCATGACAATCGTATGGACCATCTTCACTAGAGAACTGCGAGCCTACTTTGACGGCGTTCTTGCCCTGTTAATCATACCTATATTTTTGGGCATGGTTGGCGTCTTCTCCCTGTTTTTTCAGGATATTTTCGCAGCAGGGTTCATAGATTTACGCTCGGTGTTCTTTTGGATGGCTCTATTTTTTCTCCTTCTCATCCCAGCATTAACGATGCGCTCTTTTGCTGAAGAGAAACGGACGGGGACCATTGAGATGTTGGCAACGCTCCCAATTTCAGAAGAACAATTGGTTATAGGCAAATTTGTAGCCGCCTTAATGGTTGTTGGATTGGCACTTGCGTTATCACTGACGTATCCAATATCGTTGGCTCAGCTTGGAGAGTTGGATTGGGGTGTGGTCATTGGTGGGTATCTTGGTTTATTTGCGATGGGAGCTGCGTTGACGTCTATAGGGATTGCAATGTCTGCATCGACCAACAGTCAAGTGATTGCATTTTTGGGTTCGCTGACGATAGGTTTGTTGCCTTTTGCAACCGGTTACGCACTGGGACGTGTTCCAGCAGATTGGCTTCCTGTTGTGCAATATTTAACATTTGAGTATCACTTTAGCACCTTAGCGAAGGGCATCATCGATACACGAAGTTTGATATTTTACGGTTCAATAGTGGGGATGTTCTTACATCTTGCGGTATTTCAGCTAGAGCAGAGGCGATTGTCATGACTCCGCGTCGTTCATTGTCTATTAATTCTTGGCTTCAACTCTTGTGTGTGGGAATTATCATCATTGGTGTCAATGTTTTAGCGTCGAAGCATTTTTGGCGTTTAGATGTGACGGATGATAAAGTCCACTCCCTAGATATGAGCACACGATCATTGATTTGGAAGCTTGATAAGCCACTGCATGTCAAGGTGTACTTTACAGAGGGATTGCAAGCACCATACAACAATCATCGGGCCGCTTTAGTTGATAAACTCGAAGAACTCCGAGCCTATTCTCAAGGATGGATGACCATCGATATTGTGGATCCAACCAATCTAAAAGAGTTGGAGGCTGAGGCAAAACGTTTTGGGATAGAACCCATCGACTATCGATTTAGAGATCAAAATACAACAGAGCTTCGCAAGGTCTTTATGGGGGCGGCTTTGGTGTATGGTGATAAACAAGAAGTATTGCCGATCGTCACTCAGATTGAAACCTTAGAGTATGACATTGCTCGGGCTCTCAGATCATTGCTGTCTCCAAAACAGTCCAAGCCGGTCATTGGATTTGTAACCGGTCACCAAGAGCCGAACCTCCTACAAGCAGGTGGACCGCTGTCCACGTTACGCGAGCGTCTCCTTGAATCGTACGAGTTGTTGGAAGTGCCTCTAGGTGGTGTTGAGGGGGTACCAGGGAATGTAGATGTACTATGGGAGATTGGTCCGCAGGAGCCTCTGTCTCCTCGAGCGCTGTATCAGCTGGATCAGTTTTTACTCAGAGGTGGCTCTCTCGGTGTTTTTATCACAAATTCCAAAGCAGACATGCGTTCTTTAAAGCCGCAGAATCTGTTTCACGGTATGGAGTCCTTGTTGGGTCACTATGGGGTACAGGTCAATAGAGATTTGCTTGTAGATCGTGTAAACAACGGCAGAATGACTTTTCCCATACGATATGGTCAAACGGTTCGTCCTGTGCAACTGAATTATCCATTGATTCCGAAGTTGACAATTGTCAATGGTAACGCACCCGCTGTCAAAGGAATCGATTCAATGTTGGCGCCGTTTGCGTCCTCTGTGGTCATTTCAGAGCAATTGTCTTCTAAGGTGACTGCGCAGATGTGGGTCTCAACGTCTCAGCGTGCAGGAAGTTTAAGAGGGGTTACAACGCTCGAACCAAAAGCCTTTCAAATGGTCGCACCAGGAGAGGAAACTGGCTCGAAAGCCGTCATCGTTGGCTTGACTGGAGTATGGAGTTCATACTTTGCAAAGAGTGAGATTCCGGATCCAGATACAGGGGGCTCGAAAGGATCATATGAAGAAAGTGAACGGTTGCGAGAGGGGACGGCAGCTCGCTTGATGGTTGCTGGGTCTGCAGATATGGTTGCCAACAACATTGCGTTTATGCTTAATTTGGCCGACTGGATGGTCCAAGACGAAGCTCTCATCAACATTCGTTCAAAGGTGCTTCGGGTGAATACCTTTGAGCCCTTGGAGTCTACGGATCTGCTGCAGTATCGATTGTTCAATCTTTTTGGCGGCAGCACTCTGTTGTTGTGTGTGATTGGAATCCGATGGGTTGTGCGACGTCGAAAGCGGATCTTGATATGAAATTTTCATTAAAAACCAAGTATTTATTTTGTTTAGCTGTAATTATGACTGGGTTGGTTATGTGGGATTCAGTTCCGCCACAGTCCTCTACAGAATCACTACCGATCATCGATGCAATTGTCAGAACAGATATTGAGAAGGTGGCATTGACGTCAATGGGAAATACGATCACACTCGAACAACAGAATGGTGAGTGGATAGAAGCTGCGCCTCTAACTGGACTTGCCGATATTGCTCGAATCAATTCTATGATTCTGAATTTTCGAAATCCGATACCAATGGATGTATTGATTGAAACAGATCCAGAAAATGCCGGGAAGTCATATGGGCTGGATTCATCCAATGCGATAACCGTAGAGATGTGGAGAGTGGGTTCGGATGAGCCCAGTATTTCATTTCTTTTAGGCAATGATGCTGGACAGAGCACTTCATTCGTTCGAATGTCTGGAGACAAGTCTGTCTATAGGGCGAATGTCGGAGGTCGACGTCGTTTTGCTCACTCCGCCAGTGATTGGCTGAATCAACGGGTGTTTCGAGTACAGATGAGTGAGTTGGCTTCTATTGATGTTGAAAGCAAGAACCATCCATCGTATACGCTGCAAAATGGAGATGCATGGACGGTAGTCGGTGCGACAAGTCCGGTAGATGTCTCGCGTTTGGTCAAGGCACTTCAAGATGCTCTATTGGTTCGTATTGGTAGCATTGTTGCTGATGCAGAAGATCCAGCTGTTGAAGGAGACTGGCTTACACTAATGATGACTACGAAGGATGGCACTCAGATATCAGTAGGGGTCGCAGAACCAACCTCTCGGCAGACGCAGGTGGAAGTCGATGGCCAGCGGTATCAGGTACCAGTTCTTCCTTTTGAGCATTTTACCAAGGGTGCGAATTATTTTATCGATAAACGAGTCTTTCCAATTCGCTCTAGAGAAGAGTTGGATCTCATTCGTTATACAACGGCGATCACAGATATCATTATTCAACAGGATCTATCGAATGGTTTTTGGAAGGTGTTACAGCCCAGCAACGTTGATCTAGAAATGAGAGATGCATTCTTCATGGTAAATACTCTCTCCACGTTGTCTTCGATAGCAGAGATTCCAGTGACCAGTTTAGATGGAAAGACACCTAAATTAACATTGGAGATTCGTAGACTGCAAGGGGATGTCATGCGCCTAAAGGTGTTTGAGGCATACGATCAAGCTGGAGTACAAGGGTATCTCTGTCAAGTTGATGGTTCGGAGACTGCGTTTATCGCCGTCACAGATGATATTGACCGTATCATCAATGGGTTTGGACAAGCTGACGTATTCTAAATGTATAGATCTTTTCCAACAAAAATCACAGGTTTATTGAATATATATTTATCGGCTGCGTAAACTAGAGTGTATCTTGGAGAAAATTATGTTTACATTTGGAATTATTGCAGTGCTTGGTATTGCTCAAGCAGACACACCGAAAAAGAAAACTGAGAAGACAGAAGAGTCAAAAGGCTCAAAGAAGTCTTCTGGCACCAAGTCTTCTTCTAAGTCCTCATCGAAATCTGGGACAAAATCGACAAAGACTCCCCCCAAAAAGACTCCGGGTACTACGTCCTCTTCTAAATCAACAGCGAAACCAGCTGTAAAGAAACCAGCCCCAAAGAAGGTTCAGAATAAGCCACCGCCCAAGAAGTCTTCTCAGAAGTCACCACCGAAACCCACTGGGAAAACTACAACAACGGCGTCTCCAGCAAAGCAGCGAACTGGGCAAGAGCGGGCGCAAGGTAACGCCCACAAACCAATTGGTGCACAATCTTCATCTACAACCAATAGACCATCATACAATCGAGCTCCAAACAATGTGGACCGTCCACAAGTTGGGAATGAACAACGAAACACCCCAAATGCTCACAGTCCGATTGGTAATAATTCTGGGCATCGGACTCCAACATATGAACGGGCTCCGGACGACGTAGAACGTCCGGGAGTTGGAAAAGAAAGAAACAATGCACCAACTGCTCATGAACCGATTGGCGGTCGAACCACACGTCCAGAAAAGGAACGACCAACTCGAGATCCAGTTGAGCGAATCGATAGAGAACCACCAACGAAGAAGGAAACCAATCGTCCAGAGAGAACTCGCCCAAGTCGAGATGTTGATCAGCCTCGAGATGGCACAATTGATCGCCAACCCCCGTCGCGCCAAGGATCTAACCGTCCGGAGAAGGGGCGACCAACTCGAGATCCAGCTGAGCGAATCGATAGAGAACCACCAACGAAGAAGGAAACCAATCGTCCAGAGCGGAATCGACCCAACAGATCTACCGAGACTTCGAATACACCCAATAAAAATGTGGATAGACCCAATACCAGTTCAGAGCCTTGTCATGAGTGTCCTTCACAGGCTGTATCTCCCGGAAAATCTCAGTATCGAAATTCATACAACGGTGGATTCAATACCGGTACCCGTCAACGAACTACGACCAATGGTCCTGACGGTGGTGAGATGGGCGCGTGGGGCTTTGGCTTGGGAACACTGTCCTTTGCCTCTGACTACGTAGATGGTGGGGCCTATCAAGATGGTGGTCTAGGAATGTCTCTTGGCTTTAGGATCATTCCTCAGTTTGAAATAGAGGGATCGTATGGTCACTATACAGATAGTACTTTGGAGTCTTCTAGAAATCGTCTCAACAGACCCATTCAGCTTGTCGGTCAAGTGCACCCATTCCCTGATTCTGTAGTGTCCCCATTTGTGTCAGGTGGGTATGTATGGAACAATATTATCATTGATGACGAATACATTGTTGACGGTGAAAATAAGACTGCTGAGCAAGAAGATTTGCTGACAGGATTGGCCCTTGGAGCAGGTGTGACATTTAATGTACATCAAAATATTGCATTGGAACTGGATGGCAGAATTTTTCAATACAACAACTTAGAGTACTGGGATGATGCCGGTGATACTGCTACATTGGTATCAATGGGTGTAGTTGTTGGCTTTTAAACCAGAGTCGAAAATATGAAAGTAAATCGTATACTTGGCCTTGATGTGGGCACCAAAACCATTGGGATTGCCATCGGATATGTTCGAACGGGTCTATCAGAGCCTCTGTTCACATTGCAGAGGCAATCGGTGAAGAAGGATTCGGCTCGACTATTGCAGGAGTGTCGAAAACAAGCTGTGGATCATGTGGTGGTCGGTTTACCACTACAATTGGATGGCACGGAAGGGCGTTCTGCTAAACTTGCAAGACAGATTGGAGCTGCAATTACGGCAGAGGGATCGTATGAGGTATCGTACTGTGACGAGCGATTTAGTACGGTTGAAGCCTCAAGAAGATTGAGAGAAAGTGGGAAAAGCATCTGGGACCAGAAGGCGATAATTGATCAAGCAGCTGCTATGGTCATTGTGGAGGATTGGATTCGTTCCCAATCCCAATGAAATGATGTCAGTTCACTTAATCTCGAAAGTGTAAGCCACTTGTAGTTCTTTTGGTAGCTTGGATGCTCCATCCTTTCCTTCAATGTATCGACCACTGAAAGCATAGAGGCCTTTGTCCAATTCTGAAGAAAAATCAATCAGATACATCTCTTCTTGATCCAAAGACCGAAGATTAAAAGGAATGGCTTTTCCTTCGGGCAACCATAGATCAAGTTCAACTTCTGTGTCACCAGTCAATCCAGTCATCGCTTCCTTTTCTTTAAACGAGAGCTTGTAGACGCCCAAATTAACTTGTTTGATCTCTTCTTTTCGGAGGCTTGAGTGATATACAAACTGAGGTTTCGTGCTTCGTAGTTTGACATCATTCACTCTTTCGATTCCATAGATGGTTTTGAAGGTGGATTGTACATCAACCAATTCGCCACTCTTTAAATTTTGGTATTCGTTTTCCCCAATAGCATAGAATCCCTTGTCCGTTGGTTTTGGATACAACTCAAACTGAACAGGGTCTATACTTTCATCGTCCATTTCTGGGGCATATACCAGAACTTCAACATCGTGAATGAACGCTGTATGTCCTGCTCTGAATCGAAGGTTCCCTGATTCTACATTGTTCAACTCAAATGAAAATCGCCCTTGAGCATCGGTTGTTTGTTTGTCTCCATTGCCCTCCATTTGAACCATGGCCCCTTCAATTGGAGTATTCCAAATGTCATGAACTGTTCCGGATACCACGGGTGTATTGTTGCAAGCCAATAAACCAATCAGCAATGTAAGCATAACCATCTCCTTAAATTCTGTAATTACACATCTCTATCAATGAATAACGGATCCGCACTCGCTAGCCTAGAAATTTGATTGACGTCGTTTGACTTTTGCTTCAATCGTTAAAGCATCGTGTTCTGACAGTCCGATCTTAGAGGCCAAGGCAAGAATTTGGCTTCGAGCTGTTGCAAGATTTCCATGAGCGGAGAGGTTGATGTATTCGATGGCTTGCTCCAAAATGTAACTTTGTGCCCATTTTTTTGCATTTTGTCTCTCCGTTGTCGACAATCCAAGACCATTTGCCATGGTTTGAAGCAGTTGTAATTCTTGATCGGCCAAATGTTCATCACACATCGATACTGCAGCCGCGATCATTATCATAGTGACGCGAACGCCACCGGTTGAGCAGCTGCTGAGCTCTGGAGTCGTTAATGGAGGGAACTGCGCGATTTGTTCGAGTGTACCGTACTCAGGATTCAACAAAAGCATCAGCCACTCTCGCTCTGATTGGATGAGATGACCATCGGCCATAGAAATTTCCACCATCATTCTGGATAGAATTTGCACATCGTAGGGATGAACGATTGGATGGTGTTGTTTTTGTTGTTCAAACTCTGAAAAGATTTCTGCTACAGCGGAGGATGATATCCACAGTCCTTTTTCTTCATTCCAAGAAAATTGGCGCTCAACTCTTTTGAAAGCCTCCAATATGGCGTCTTCTTTTTCTTGCTTGGAGAGTCCATTCATCACTTTGGAGGAGGCACTGGATACCGTTTGTCGAGTAATATCCGACGCTACTCTACCAAGGGTCCCGTGTCCAAAAACATCTCGAACCACTTGACCAACCATACGTTGAACTGCATACATCAATGAGCGTTCTGTACTTCTTTTGAATTGGTTTCCAGCCGAACTGGTTCGTGTAGCAGTGGCCCGACTAGATACCTGGGTGCCTGACACAGGACATTGAAATACGACTTGGACAGACCGTCCGGTTTCTTGAATGTCTGCAATCAATGGTTGGATATATTCAATAGTATAGTGATTCATTCAGTGCTCCGATGGTGTTGATTATTGGTACCAAGTTGGGTCTGGGTGTTTTCCTTTAACCCGTACCCATCGTTTTTTGAATAGTAATATTTCTTGTGCAGTCAGACCATACGCCAATGTCCCAGTGACTGGTGGTGGAGTGTTGTATACAATACTTTTAACGCGTTGGATTTCCCACTCGAGTAACGGATATGCACAAATCATGTGCTCAATATCTCCAATGAGCGATTTTGTACGATCGATATCTCCAATACAGCAGGCACCTCGAATCAGATTGAACGTACAGCGAATTGTATGCTGTTCAGACAATTGATGTATACATTCAATAGACTGTTCTATCTGAGAGTTCCATTGTCGTTTGTCCCCCAACGCACCAAGAGCCCATTGCCATACAGTTTGAACCCAAGGATTGTTGTGTTGGAGTAATTTCGATAGCCTATCCAAAGCGTGCATGGCTCCGATAGGGGAAGATTGATGCTGTTCCAAGGATGTGCGTCCCCGAAGAGCCTGTGCCCGCAAATAGATTTTGGGCGTGTGTTGGAGATTACTCATTGTCGCAGCATCAGCGAGAACGCTTGAAGCGCGAACATGATTCCCCATATCTAAGTATACTTGTCCCAAATCGACCAGGCATTGAGACCGTTTATCCTCCATAATCTTGGATACCAATTGCTCACCATAAGATCTGGCTTCGGACAAATCTCCTTGTGCGCTTAGAAGGTCAACCTCACGAAATGACAGAGAACGTTTTACAGTGCCGCTAAGATATTGTCTCCAATGATGGAGCGTTATAGGGTTGATTGGTCGATGTCGTTTGATGTATGAGGCGACGAGTGTACAGGAGATCCCCCATGTATGAGACCGTTGTTTTATCAGTGAACGATGCTTTAATTCATCCAGAATCGAATCTGTACAGGGTGGAACAATAGTGATGAGTTCCTCGATGGATAAAGCGGTGTCGACATACGTAAGAGCCCGTAGGATATTCCAATGTATTTCTGATAGGTCTTGAATCCAGATGTCTGGAAGAAGATTTTCGGGAACTTGTGGAAAGTGAAAGGCATCTCGGATTGTATATTCCATCAACATCGGCAAGAGAAGCGCAGGAATTCCTTGGGTTTGTTGATGCAGCCATTGTGATTTTTCTGTAAGGTTGGGTGTTTTGGGGGCGTATGAAAAGAGACTTCTTCTCAGCTGAGAAAGTTCCAGCCATTCTATACGAATAATTACAATGGGTAGGCCCAGTTTGGGTGTATCCGCACCTCTAGTGCAAACAATCAGAGGGAATCGATTCCCAATTCGCTCCAAGATACGGTCTTTGGAGTTTTCATCTGAATCCAACACATATGTATTCAATCCTTGTTGTAAAGCCGCCTCGCATAGCGTATCTTTGGCCCATGTCTTTCCAGAGCCGCGCGTTCCGATAAAATGCACATGCAGCTGTTCTCCTTGATGAACACGCTGTAAACATTGAGCGATTTGATGAATCACTTGTTCCCGTCCGGCCAATGGTTGTTCAGATGGCGACACTCGATTGAGTTCCATCATGATCTCTTCAATGGACTCAAAACGCTCCTCTGGATTGATGGCAAGACATTTTAAGAGGATACGTTCTAAATGAGTCGGTACACTAGGATCAATAAGAGATGGCCGCATTGGTATACTACGTTCTCTAGAATTGAAAGGGCGTTTGTTTAGGAGCATAAAGTAGAGGGTTGCCCCCATTGAAAACTGATCGGATACGGGAGTGATAACGCGATTGCATAGTTGTTCAGGGGAAGCATATCTCGGGGTTCCTATCATTCCCTCAGAATGATACATGGGGTGCTTTGTGACAGTTCCAAAATCAATAAGCAATAGCGTCTGTTCACGTTCGAACATGAGATTACTGGGTTTGATATCTCGATGTATCCATCCTTCGTCGTGAATGTGTTTTAGGGCAGAACAGAGCTGTAGGCCAATACTGATGATCCGTCGATGTCGTTCGGCAGACGGCAACCGTTGCAATCGTTCGGCGAGCACTTTTCCATTGACACCTTGAAGATGTGTCATCGTAAATGCTGGATGATTTGTTTGGCTAAAAGATTCGATCCAATCGTGTACCTTTACGATATTTGGATGGTGCAGGGTTTTCAAACAGTCAAATTCACGTTTCAATATGTCTCTATGCTCTAGACGCAAAACGCGCTTCAAAGCGTAATTACGCCCATCTTTTTGAGCCTGAAAGACTTCAGATAGTTTAGAGGCTCCGAGGAGTCTGCCAAGGGCGAAAGTGGACATGCAGTACTCTTGTTAATCATGCATGAATTGAAGGTGATCGAGCATGAGAAGTCGTTCTGTTTCGGGCCATTCTTGAGTCCGCTGATTGAAAATTTGCCTCCAAGATTCGTGGTGCTTTGGATCATCACTCAAGCTAGATAACAGAGAGTGCAACTTGACGCTCCATCCGAGCATATCAAATTGTTTTGAAAGATGAATGGCCTTGTGTGTTGTTTCGATAGCCTTAGGGGTTTCTCCAGAGAATTGTCTACAACGGGCCAGCCAGTATAGATTGGTCAACTGACGTGCAATTGGAACCTTGTAGATGTAGGGCTCTATAGATTTGATTATGGTGTGTCCGGTTTCATATCGTTTGAGTTGAAATAAGGTCAGTGCCATCGCTAAATGGACAGAGATTTTATATTGTTCAGGATCGTTTTCTTGAAGTATTTTTCTAGCTGTCTTTAAAAATGATAGAGCGGCTTTTGGGTTGTCGAGTCCCAGCTGAATTTTGGCTAAGATGAAGGACGTCTTCGCTTCAAGAGCAGGGATCTTGATATCTACAGAAATACGGAGCGCTTCTTTTGCATGATGAGTGGCTTTGCTGTACAACCCCCGTTCAAATGCAGATTGCGCAAGAATAAGTCTCGCTTGTGCCTGACCAATTTGATATAGGTTTTCTCGCGAGAGTTGTAGACCCTCTTGAGCATTTTGTGTTGATTCTAGCCACATCCCGCGCCAAATTTGTACTTCTGCGAGATTGCTGAGAACAATGCAGAGGAGTTCCTTTTGTCTGAGGACTTTTAAGATAGAAATGGCTTCTTCCATTTGCGTACATGAGGTTGTAATCTGTCCGAGGTGCGCTTGCAGTGAACTTATAGACAGCAAGATTTTAGCCCTAGGCAAAGTTTGTTCACCTTCAATTGTAAGGGCTAGACCATTCTTTGCATTTTGCAACGCTTGTTTTAAATTTCCCCTTAGCCAATGGGTCGCACAAAGCTGATAGTGAGCTTCAATTTGAGTAGGGAGATAGCCCCGATGTTCAGAATCTTGTAAGACCTCTTCAAAGAACTGGATACCCTTATCGGTATCCCCAAGTCGTGTATGAATACCTCCAATAGATAGGTGCGTTCGCAAACGCACTCTCCAATCTTTTAACGATTTGGCATATCGGAGTTGAGTTTTGAGATGTTTCAGAGCCTCTTTCCATTCACCTTGATTTCTAGACATGGCAGAACGGACTTGTAGCAGCTGCAATCTGGATTTAGAAAAGCTGTCTTCAGAAAGTTCTTTTTTTGCTAATTTTGTAAGGGGATGTGCATGTTGCACATTTTCCATAGCACTTTGAAGGAGACCACGTTCCCAGAGTCTCAAGGCTGCTAGTGACAAGTATTGATAAGCCTTGCCCGATACTTGACCACATCGAAAGTGATGACTCAAGTGCTGAATGGCTTTGATGTTGTGTAGTGAAGTCGCTGTTTCCAAATGTTCAGCGAGGGATTTGTGCATTTGAATTCGCAGTTCTGGTTGCATTGTCTCATACAGAACAGAGACATAATTTCGTCTTCGGAGACTAAAGAATTCATCGATACCAGCCTTTCGTTCTAGGATCATCCGACGTTGTATCAATTCGTCGAGTGTATCAAATAGCACCTCGTCATCGAGGTTTACCAAATTAATCAGCGTATCCAGATGCAGCTCTCTATCGGAGATGGATAGCCATTGTACAAGTTCACGTTCTGTTTCAGATAGAGCGTTTATACGATTCAGTACCAAATCTCTGATGGAGGGTGGAATATTGAATTTTTGTGTGGCTATATCGTGTGCCGATTTACGAAAGGCATAATGGAGTCCATTTTTTTGTAAAACCCGTTCTTCAAGAAGTTGTTGAATGAATGCATTTAAGAACAGCGGAACTCCATCTGTCTCACTGTGAATTCGTTCTGCGATGGTATTGATGTCGTCAGAAGGTTCAGAAGAAGTCATCTTTTGAAGTATTTCGGCAATGTCTTGGGTGGAGAGCAACTTGAGTGGAACACTTTCTCCATGTTCAAAGATATCAATAGGCTGTTGACTGCTGATAAAAAAGAAGAGAGGGAGATTCAGCTGAATGGCCAATCGATCCCATAGTTGTTTGAAAAAACGTAGGCTGAGTTCTTGCGCAAAATGCAAATCATCAATGAGAATGACTTGTGCCCTCTCTTGGAGTAGGGCTCGCATAAGATGAGTCGAACGATCGAGAAGTTTAGATTGTAAACCCAGATCGGCAACAGATAGCTCTCCATATTGCTTCCACAACAGATGCAACTGTTCATCCCCAGACTCTTTTGCAATGTATTGAATGAGTGCATTTCCACCTTCGAAGGGATCAGGATACTTTCGCAATCGAATCCGTATGTGTGGGATGTGCAGATTGGAGAGTTTATTGGTCAATCCACTTAAGATTCGACTTTTCCCAAATCCTTCATCCCCGACCAATAGTGCGGCGACTTGGTGACGTTGTTGAATCATCCGAAGCAAATCACTGGGCAAGTCGGTTTTAAAGAAGGTGATTTGTTCCACCATTGATGCCATTGCTTTCTTTTGTCCTTGCACTTCTCCCAAATCCATCAATATCTCTTGTGCAGATTGATAGCGTTCTTGAGGGGATTTGGAGAGTAGTTTTAGACAGATTTCTTCGTATACCGTTGGTATTTCTTGAATGAAGTCAGAAGGCGGTCGAGGGGGTTGCTCACTATGAAGTTTGCTGTATCCAGCCATATTGCTTGCTGCAAAGGGTCTTCTAGAGCACAGCATTGCATACAGTATAATCCCCAATGAGTACAAGTCTGAACGATGGTCTAGTTCCTGCCCTGTAATCTGTTCTGGAGAAGCGTAAGCCCATGTCCCCACCAGTACCGTTGATTTTTCGACATCAGAATTGAGCTCTTTAACAATTCCAAAATCCGTAATGATGCAGCGTCCAGACTCATCAATTAGAATGTTGGATGGCTTTAAATCTCTATGAACAACGCCATGACTGTGGATATGAGCCAATCCCTTACTGAGATCAATCAGGATCTCTCGCACCCGTACCCATCTTTCAGCTAGGGGTAAATCTCTGAATTGACGAATCTCTTTGTGTAAGTCTGTCCCTTTAATATATTCCATTGCAATATAGGGATGTCCGTAGATATCTCCATAGGAATCTACTTGGATCACATTCGGGTGGTGCATTTTGGATAACGTTCTAAATTCTCTAGAGAAGCGCCTTCGTCCTGCTTTAAAACGATTGGCCTTGAGAACTTTGATTGCAAAAGGGGTGTTACTAGGGTCGTATCCAAGTAACACTTCCGCCATCCCACCAAAACCGACCTTGGAATGATAGCGATAATTGTCAATATAAAATCCGGGCTGGACTTCCAGTCCACCAATAATCAGATTGTCTTCGCTCAAGAGTGTGCCTCTATACTAGTGCCAAATATGGATATCTCCTGCCATATGTCTAGCACACTCGCGAATGGTTTGCCCATGAATATCCTGCCATTTTGTGGAAGAACCTGTATCACTGAAGAGTTTTGCAACTTGAATTTTAATGCCCCAAGCGCCGTCTGAAATGGCTGTCCACATCTTGTCCATCTCCTTGTCAGATGGAGAAAGCATCGCTGCATCCAATATCATTAAGTCACGATGCCAAACCCAATGTACATCTTCAAGAGCGAGCAAACCTTGTTGTAAAGAGCTCCATTGTTGTCTGTGAGAATCGATATTTTTAGACATGGTTGACCAGCGAATTAGAGGTGATAATTCCGGCAACAATAGGCGTTTTTGTAATCGGATGATGTGGAGCTGTAAGCGTATGGCGGAGGGGGTGGGCTCCGATAAAATTGCGTAATTCATATGCTCCAAACGTTCTTTTGCTCGAGGTGCATTTCCCTGCAGATAATCCATCCAAACTTCAAAAATTTCTTCGGTCAGTCCGTGTCTCTCAAAAGCGCGTTGTTCTGCTAGATATTCCGTCAAAAATGTCCATTGTCCAGAAGTGAGTAGACATTCTAGATACCATAAATACCATGGCATGGTGTTGTGATCTAGTACCGTCGGAATGTGTTCTAGAAATTGAGGGTTGTTTTCTGGTTCCGTGAAAGAAATTCCCATCAGGGCTTGATCATGTACAGAATCGGCACGGTTACTGTGAATAAGCCTTGAAAATAGAACTTTGGCATCTTCGATATTGTGACAATACAGCTGCTGTACAGCCCGCAATAAGATGGCTTTGCGAATTAACTCCGTATCTGAAGATACATCTTTGAGTAGCTGATCGACAGAATCGTCATCGCGATTGATGAGTTCAAAACGATTGACCAAGAGAAATAATTGAAGGCGAAGCTCGGTTTGAATGTCGTCTGAAATGTTTGAGTCTTTCAAAAGGAGTTGAATTGTTTCGATCGCTTTGCTTCTAGAATCTGTATGAATGTATGCATCGATAAGCATCTGAGTCATCATCGTCTGTGTCTCTTTGCTCATCCATTGATCATTTAATTCCTCAATATAGTGGGCAACAGCTGAAAAATCTCCTTTGCGATGGGACCATTTGGCGAGGGCAATCCGTTGGGTGTTTGTGTCTGGAGATTCCCCTAAGAAGGACAGATGATGAAGGATCTGCTTTCGGTCTGCAGGTTGTAATCGAGATTTCTGTTGTAAGAAATCCCCCACCTTCTGATGCCAAATAATACATTGATCAACGGGTAGAAGTCGATATAGAAATTGTTCAAACCGGAACGGATGGAGCTGTATCAATCGATCTGTTCCGGTTTCATGAACCTCAATCCATTGATGCTCATTCAACCATTCGACGAGCGGGGAGATTCGATCAGTCGAGGCGTCCATTAATTTGTAGAGATTACTTGTTGTGATGGGATTCTCAAAGACCAATAATGCTGTCAAAACGGGCATCACAGGTTTGGGCACAGACTTCAATAGGTGTCCTTGATGTTTGCTGCACATTTGTGACGATGGAATTTGTATCCGTTGAAGCTGCTCTGCAGTGAATGTTCGCAACGAATAGGCCCACTGATTTCGGAGCGCCTCTTGAATGTATTCAATCCTACCTTTATAAAGTGCATGGAGTCGTGATGAGATGATGTTGAGTCCTTCTCGAGACAAACCAAATGGCTGTAGCAGCTGTTGAATTTGGCTTGTAGAGAGAGACCGTAAGGCAAAGGCCTTCTTTGGTATGGTTAGATGTTGGCCAAAAGCCGTCCATTTGTCGACAGTATTGATGAGAATGGTCAATGGTTCATCATTTAATATACGCTGCTGTATTTCAGAGAAGAATGAAGAGGGTAGTTTGTCCATATGACCAGAGATAACGAGCATCTTGTTCTGTTTGGACACTGGAGGGATGGTATACCCCAGATGGATTGCCCACCCAATCTTCTGATGGTGTTCAACAATGTGTTTAAAGCAAGTTTTGGTTCCCATACCTTGGTGACCATAGAGTAAAATTAAGCTATTTTGATGGGCTTTTATCCACGATTTGACCCCTTGAATCACCTTTTCAGATCCGAGTAAATGAAGAGAGGATTGATTGTGGAGAGCAGCATAGACTGCTTTTGCATGTTGCAGTCGTTGATTTGGGTTCTTTTGCATCAAGCGTTTGCACAGTGTTGTCAGATGATCGGGAGCCTCTGGTCGAAGCAATTCCGCTGAAGGGGGCGCTTGGTTTAAGTGTTTTGCTAAATATTCAGCCATTGTCTTCGCAGCAAAAGGCTTGACTCCCGTTAAACTCATGTACAGTACGGCTCCCAAGGCGTACAAATCTGTACGTTGATCGACGGGCTCTCCCAGAATTTGTTCTGGGGCCATAAACGCGACAGTTCCGATGAGACTGCCCAACATTGTTAAATCGGTTTTGAAACTGTGAGGAGCTTTGACCCCTCCAAAATCTGTAAGTTTGACTTGGTTTTGTTCCGTCAATAAAATATTGGATGGCTTCAAGTCTCGATGAATCATCCCTTTATTGTGTAGATGTTCCAAAGCCAGACACAATTGACCAAAGGTGTGTGTAATTTCAACAAAGGTATTTCCTTGGGAAGTATCTTTATTCCACAGATCGATTTTATTGGACAAATCTCCACCGGTGACCAGTTCCATGCTCATCCATGGATAGGAACCGTGCATACCGCTTTTGTAAACTTCAATGATGTTGGGATGCTGAAGGGCCTTCATCGCTTGAAATTCTCGATGAAATCTTTTGACGTCCAATTCTGTTAATTTTCCAGGATGCAATACTTTAACAGCTACGACGCCATGGGTGGGGCAGCTGGCTTTAAACACCGTTGCATTCCCACCCAAACCAATCGATTCGAGGAGTTCGTAGGATGCAATGTGATCTCCAGGAGTTGGAGGAGTAGAGGGAGAGGGGGGAGGCATCAATAAGGGACCATGTTGCGGGCCAAAAAGGACTCGGCGTCCATTTTTGAAAGGGATGAAGCCAGAGATCTAACCAGAGAGTCCGCAATCGATTGGTGTCGCAATCGTTGCTTGTCGTCTGTTACCAGTGTGCTGAGTAGGTGTCTAGATCGCATAGCATAATAGCGATAACCACTCTTGTTTGCCATTGCCAAGGCTTCATTGGCAAAAGATACCGCTTGTTCTGTATTCCCAACTGCTGACCAGCCACGCGCTATGTTGAGCATACACCGAACCTCTTGGAACCTTCGATTGGGTTTAATACTTCGATGCGCCATCTTCAGCAATGCGATGGCTCCATTTGTATCGTTGTGTAGATGCATATGCATTCTGGCTTTCCATGAGAGTACAATGGGTCCGTAGCCTTCAGAGTCATATTGAGGCAACAACTCAATGGCTTCTTCCAGTCGCGGACCGACATCTTCCCAATCGCCAGCCGAGAAGTGACATCGCAACCAGGCGACAAGGGCAGCGAGGTATTCTTGCTGATTGTGCTGTTCTTTGTTGAATTCCAATGCAGACTGGGCTTGTTCTTTTGCCTCTGAATAGCGTCCGAGATCGATGTGTAAAATGGCGGAATGTCGAAGGGCAATGCTGACCCCAAAATGGAATTGAAAGTCCAAAGATTCTTTAATTGTCGAATTCAAGAGTTGCACGGCTTTTGCGAAGTAGCCTATGCAATGAAAGAGCTCTGCGAGGTTCGTTCGAGCGATAACCAAGTCTTCAATGCGATGATTTTTGGTGCTGTGAGCAATCGCCGCTTCAAATGATTTTCGTGCTTGTGCACTATCGCCAAGACTCATCGCCAAGACACCAAGTCCATTGTTGACCTTGGCAATTCCAAAAGAGTCATGCAGCTGCTCGCTGAGACGCAATGATTGCTCAAAGAGTGTTCGAGCCTGTTCGGGCTGTCCAGCCTCCCAAAGTAGGGCACCACTTTCATAGAGTGGAAGAATAGAGAGCCCTGGTTGTCCAGCCTCGTCGGCATATCGGAGAGCCCGTTTGATTTGAAGGTCGGCTTCTTGCAGGTCGTACAGATCTCGTGCTTGTCTAGCCTTTTCGGTAGCAACGCGCGCGATCAGTGGGGTGTTGTGCTGTTCGCAGGCGATTTGATCAGCCAGATGGGCCTTTTCGATGGCGTTGGTCGTATCGTTTAGTTGATGAGACAAGTAAGAATGGCTTAAATAGATGTTGGCCAATTTCTCGTTGGCTTCGTATAGTGCGAGGTGAGCCCGCGCCTTCTTTTCGACAGAGATCGCTCGATCCAAATATTCTCTCGATTTTTCAAACAAAGACCGTTGACGAAGTTTGTTGGCGGATTGCCACAAATAAGCATAGGCTTTACCATATGATTGTCCGTGCTCAAAGTGATAAGAGAGCGTCTCAACAACACGTGGAATGTTGTGGATGTGATATCGTTCGAGCGAAACTCCAAGACAACGATGATACTGCTTACGACGATATTCTTTTAGGTTCGGCAAGAATATTTCGCGGTACCAAAGATGAGCGATTTCAACAATTTGTTCTCCATCTTGCTCTCTGAGAACAATCATATCCAAATGGACGAGCCGCTCCAATGTTTGCTGCAATAATTGCGGGTGGAGGTCCTTCATGCCTTTCACAAATTCATGAATGATGTCGAGAAGCAGTCGAAATGGCAAGCCTTGTTCAGAAACGGTGAGCAATTCAATAATTGCCCGTTCGAAAGTAGGTAAATTTTGAATGCGTGTCAAGATGACATCTTGAATGAAGCTGGGCAGTGGCAAAGGAATGGTGGATATTTGATCCGCTTCGATCCGCATAGCACGGCGTATTTCGGAGGGTAAGATCTTTAATTTCTGCAGCGTTTTGATCATTTCATCCAAGATATAGGGTGCCCCTTCGCTCTCCGTGTGTAGGCGATTTGCCATGATGTCAATATTGGGTTCGTTTAGGGCGGAGCACAGGAGCCATTCTTCTACTGCTGCCGATTTCAGTGGAACTACAGGGATTCTTTTGGGTTCGATGATATCCACTCTTTTAGAAAGAATGTCGTCTATGTAGGGTCGTTCAGAATCTGTATTGACTGTTATAATGAACAGAATTGGAAGTTGATCATCTAGACTAGACAGCAATAGAAACTCGAATAGTCGTAAGGACCCTTCATCAGCGAGTTCCAAATTATCGATGAGCAGACACCGTTGACGTTGTCCCTCTAGATGCGTGCGCAAAAGTGAATAGATTTCCCAGCTGTCATCTCGATTGATGTTTTCACGAACCAACACGCTGGTGCGATCGGAGTTGGAGAATTCGTTAAACAGCCCTTGAAATGTATCGTACATCGGCTGTTGAGGAGAGTGACTGTTGCAGAAGTTGTAGGGGATACTAAAATCTTTCAGTAATTTTTCAACACCTGATAACAATCGTGTTCTTCCCATTCCATGACGACCTTCTAGAAGGACGACCCCTCCTTGTCCTCTAGCTAGCGTCGCCACACACTCTTGCAGTTGATGCATTTCTTGCGCTCGTCCGAACAGTCTCCGACGTCGAATAATCTGAGTGGACAACGAGATGTATTGCAGTAAATGATTGGCAGAAGCGAATCGATCATCGGGGGATTTTTGAAGCAATCTCAGACAGGCTGTTTCCAAGTCATTGGGGATCATTGCCACGTGAGTGCTTGGTGGGGTGGGCTCTGTTGTAAGGTGCTTTTGGACGTACCCTGCGAGGGTTCTAGCACTAAATGGCCGTTTCCCAGTGAGCATTAAATAGAGAGAGGCACCCAATGAGTATAGATCGGTTCTTGAGTCCAGCGCTTGATTTTTGATTTGTTCCGGTGCCATGTAGGCTACGGTTCCAATGACTTCACCAGCGACGGTTTGTTCATTCCCAGGGATTTTTACGACCCCAAAGTCCATGAGTTTGACCGATCCATCTTCGAGAAGCATGATGTTGGCAGGCGTTACATCACGGTGAATCCATCCATGTTGATGAATATGGTCCAGTGCTGCAGTGACTTGTAAAAGAACGCTTCTGGCTCGAGCAAACCGTTCTGTAGATGACAAGCGCATCCAACTGGCAATCGAATCTTTTAGTGTGGTTCCATTCAGTAGCTCCATCGAAAAGTAGGGGCGGTTTTGAAAGGTACCACACTCAAATACGGTCAGGACGTTGGGATGTTTGAGTCTTGATAGCGCTTTGAATTCTTGTAAGAAGCGTTCAGACATTCTGTACGCTTCGTCACTGGGGGACAGAATTTTGAGTGCACATCGCTGATTGGTGACAGTGTGTTCTGCCTCAAATATTCTCGCCATACCACCTCGACCGATCTCTTTGATGATTCGGTATGCGTCAAGAATGGTGTTGTTTTCCGGAAAGTCTGTCATTGGATCCAAATTAATAGCGATACAGTTTAAAATGTACTCGATCGAATACAATATGTGTATCTTTACAGGGTAATTTTTCCGGTAAATGAAAAGGAAGAAGATGGAACTGGTGAATACTGGTTCTGCGGAGTCAAATGGGATCTGGAATTTATGAAAAATAATGCATTAGGTAGTCTAGTTCAAATACTGGGTTAATCGTCAATTCTGGAGGCTTATATATTCTAAAACAGGATCTTCGCATTCTGCTATGACTTTGCAAGTACTCGGGATCTGTATACAGAATGACAGAGCGCAATATTGATATAGAGATCAAAGGAGACATGGTATGCAGGTGGAAGCATTTGGTCATTCGGTAGTTGGATCCGAAAGAGACAGGAACAACGATTTCTTTTTGGTGGATCCAGAGAATGCGCTGTTCGTCGTAGCAGACGGTAATAGCAATCACACGGCTGGGAATGTGGCTAGTCAAAAGGCTGTAGAAACCATTCAACGTGTTGTATTGGAAGCCCTTGATCCAGATGAAACTCGATTGAGTAGAGACATCATGGATGAAGAGGAGTCGTTGAGAGAGCGACTGCGTTATGCCATGGGACAAGCCTGCACAAAGATTAGGAATCATTCAGAGATGGTACCAGAGTGCAAAGGTATGGAGACTACATTGACGATGGTGTTGGTGGAGGAGTCCATCGCCCATTTTTCTCACATTGGTGACAGTCGTTTGTATTTGTATCGGGATGCAAAGTTGCGACGATTGACCAGAGATCACACTGTGGTGCAAAAGGAAATAGATGCAGGTCGTCTGACTCCAGAGTTGGCGAAGCTAGCCCCATCGAGGGATTTACTAACTCAATCGATAGGAGCGCAAGGGGCTATTGAGCCCGTGACCAGTACTCGTCCAATCGAGACTGGCGATGTGCTTTTACTTTGTACAGATGGTTTGACCGACAGTGTTGATGACAATCAAATGGCAAGAGTTCTAGCCGACAATCCTGTTGAAGAGATCCCATTTGTACTTGCTGATGCGGCAGTTTCTGCTGGGAGTATCGATAATATTACAGTCATAGCCATGCAGGTTGTAGATTGAGTTTCCGGAAGTATAAACGCTTTATTCTTCAAATAGAGAAGGGATATCTTCAAGTAAAGTTGTCAGAGTCTTTCCTGAAACTCGAACGTATCCACGTGTGAAGGTATTTCTGGCCCACCAAGAGTCGTCTTCTTTGAGCATCGCGTAGGTGGTCGTGCTTTCAGTACCGTCACTCCAAGTCAATGCAATGGAAAATTGAGGTTCTAGAAGCGTTAAGTCTTCGGTTGGATTCGCTGAACGAGAGACGGATGTTCGGAGTGCTTTTGAAAGCCACGTTTCCACCTGTGTCGCATCTAACTCGGGCTTCTCTGTGTAGATCCACTTGGCACTTTTGGCATCTTGTGCATGTTGATGTGTAAGCGCCAACGTTTTCTCCTGCCAGATTAGTTTAGCGGAGGTCGATTCTTTTGGACGCTTTGGAAATACCGCTCTGTTGGGTAGTGTTGTCCGAGCTTGTCTGAGGTTCCGAAGCTTAGAATCATCGATCAAAAATATCTCTTGGCTCGCATCGTCTCTCACATATAAGTCTTTGGTTCCGTAAGCCTCATCTCCAATGCTAAAAAGTCGTGTTGTACCATTGCTTTTTACAGTTAGAGTGGCCGAAGGTTCTTGTAAACCGAGAGCAGTACCATCTATAGTGCTGTCCAATTTACGAATGGCAACCAGCGGAGATAGGGCATCCAATAACTTTGTGCCATTGTCACCGGCTATGAAATATTTTCGACTGGGTTCTTCGGGGTTTTTATTGTCGACATACTCGACCCATAAATACTTCCCAAGTTCATCACTGCGCTGCTCAACATGTACCTCTTGTTTTTCGGATACCCAATCGATGTGTTCAATGTAAGAGGGTTGGTTGGCCATAACCAAGATTTCATTTTTACCGACTTTGTCTGGTTCCGCAGTGAACTGTATCCATGCGGCTCCTAACGATAGGACCAAAAAGGAAGAGGGGAAGATCAAGGATTTCATTGTGTACCTCCACGAGTGCGATTAGAGATGCGAAGTCGACCGATGCCAAAGACGAAAAATGGAAAGAGGATGCCCGTTCCAAAGAAGATCCAACTTTGCCCCTCTTTGCTGTGCTGAATTTTGACGTCGAGTTCATTGTTGACAGTACCGGCACTGTCCTTTTGATCTGTGAGCCAAAAGAGGGTGTCCGAAAGCAAGATGGCATGAGGCTGAATGGTTTGTTGCCCGATATTGAGTCCCTTACCCAAATAATTGTCGGTGAGCCAAGAGGCGTCTGAAAAGACGACGGCTTTTGACTCTACATCGTTTTGATTCTGTTCAACGGCTACACCCAGTGACCATAGAGCTGTTGCCTCACTATCATCCTGTTGTAGGTTGCCATTGCTGTCTTTCCAAGTCTCTTCCAAAGATTTAATGATTGTGGTGACTTTGGTATCTCCATCAATCTTGTTGATTGATCCGGCATCTTCGAAGACCAGTGCCATCACTTTGTTGTAGCGAGAGAGGGTGGTGACGGATGCATGTGTAGAGAACTTGTTGGTAATAAGATTTCGTTTGTGGATGGGCAGTGCTCGATTGGGAGCTAGATAGCGACTTCCGTGTGCCAGAGAGGTTGGGTCGAATTTGACTTGTAATTCATTGAGAAGTGGCGATAAATTCGCTCCATCAGGCTCCAGCGCTATGAACAGCGAATTCCCAGCATTCCAAAATTGAAGCAGGGTATTCACTTCAGCTTCAGAGAATTCCATTTGTGGTGCCAAGATGACCACTCCAGCGGCATCCTCAGGGATCTCATTGGCAAGTCCGTTGGCGATGGAGAGTTCTTTTATCGTGAAATTAGAAGCACTCAGTCCGCGTTTCAATAGAGATATTTTCCGGCTACTGTCTTCATCTTCTTGAACTTTCCAATACAGTTCCCCGTGTCCTGTAGTCAAGTACAAGACGCTAGGTTCTTTGGTGAGTGTTAGCAAGGCCTCTCGAAATTCTTCATCCAATTTTTTCAGCTTTCGTTTGGCTGCAGACAACGTTTTTCCAATGTTGATCCGTTCGATTGAACGATTGTCTCCTTCACCAGTGGAGAGAATGATCATACCGTTGTTTTGGACACTCAACTCTTTTGCCAGTGCAGGTTCAACATCTTTATCGACATATCGAATGTCAAGTTTGTCAGCAGGGACTGCATCAAAATAGGTTCGGATTTCATCGGTGACGTCCATTCCCATTTGAAAGAACAGGTACACCGTAACCGGCTCGGATAGGTTCTCAATTAGACTGATGGATGACTCACCAGGGGTCGCTGTTTTAAAATAGCCTAGGTCCCACCGAACATTCCGTTCGTGCGCCAAATAGTTGATTGGAAATAGAGAGACGAGCAGCAAGGTGGTTCCTGTCCACAGAAGTGCTTGCTTTTGCAATTTGAAATTGGAGACATGCTTCGATCCCAGTGCAAAGAGCTGGTGCAGTGCCAGCGTGGGAAGTATACTCGCGGCAAAGAATATGGCCCCTATAGACTGAAAGAACACGTTCCATTTGAGTAGAGAGTCTTCTTCAATACTCATAAGTTGTTGTCCTTTGAGGTCGCCGAGCCACCACAAGGCATATCCGATGATGGACAAGACAATATAGAGCGCTGGGAGTATGGACTGATGTCGCCGATGCGCTAGAAATGCAGCAGTGCCAAGAGATCCAATTCCTACGAGGCATACTAGAAGATAAATGGCATGTTCCAATCCCAGGATTCGATCGGAAATTAGAAGAGCAATCAATCCAATAAAGTAGAGTGTACGATATCCAAACATGTATTCTCCTTAGTACTGTCGTCGTGACTGAATGACACGCACAGAAAGCAGCAAAAATGCACAGGTGATCGAGAGGTAAAAAACAACTGCTTCGGAGTTGATCTTACCGCTCATGAAGGGTTGGAAGTGTTTGTCGAAGAAGGCTAGGTACGAAAAAACCGTGTCAAACGGGGGCGATGTGATTTTTCCCAATAGCCAGCCCAACAGCATCAAAACCAATATGGCTGCCGATGTGATGGCGGCTGACAGCTGGTTTCTAGAAACCGTAGAGCCAAAAGTACCAATGGCAATCGTTGACGCACCCAAACAGGTCAGTCCCACATAGCCAGCTGCGATTTGTCCCCAAGAAACCTTACCATTGATTTGAATTAGTAGAGGCATGTACAGTGTACAGATCGTAATCATCAGCAGGAATGATAAAGAGCCCAGAAACTTACCAATCACAATATGACTCTCTTGAATGGGAGCGGTGAGCAGTAAAGCATCCGTGCCTTGTTGTCGCTCCTCAGCCAACAATCGCATGGTTAGTAGAACCCCAGCGATCATTGTCGTTCCCGATGAGAAGTAGAAAAAGTCTTCTAAAACATCCGCAGAGTATCGGGGCGCTGAACCCAGAGCAAACGCATTGAATAACAACCCGTCCAACAATAAAATGATGGCAAAGATAGAGATCCCCCAAGAGGTATTGAGAAAAGAGGAGAGTTCCTTTTTGGCGATGAGAAAGATGGTGCTCATTGTGCACCTCCAGTGAGAGACAAGAAGATTTGCTCCAGTTCTGATTGGGTTGGTGTCACCTGATGAATCTGAAACCCACCGTGTACCATCTCTGAAATGAGTGCGGGTGTTGAACAGTCGATGATGCAGTGAACGGTGATGTGTTCCTCTTCGGTCATCGTAAATGCTTGAAGCAGTGGAAGGTTTTGGAGCAGTTCTTCTATATTGTCTCTATTTGAGACCACCACATCAATGGTTTGCTGAGTGGTATCCATTCGCCGAGACAAACTTTCTTGATCGCCCTCCGCGACAATGGTTCCTTCGTGTAAGATCAGTAGCCTATCACAGGTCTCTGCAACTTCTGTTAGATTGTGTGAACTGAGTAGAACAGTAGACTCGACACTCAGACCACGAATGACCTTTCGAAGTTCAACCATCTGTTGAGGATCTAGCCCGCCAGTGGGTTCATCTAAGATGACCAAAGAGGGCTTGTGAATGATGGCTTGCGCGATGCCAACTCTTTTTCGATACCCCAAAGATAGTTCAGCAATAATTTGGTCTGCTCTATCTGTTAATTGGCAAAGTTCTAAGACTGTCTCGATGCGCGAGTCAATTTTGGAGGAGGGGAACTGTCTGAGCTGTCCCAAATATCTCAAGAATTCTCGTACAGTCATTTCCTTATATAAGGGAGGTTCTTCTGGCAGAAATCCAATGTTGGCCCGAAAATCATCCGGATTTTCAATCCAGTTGCTACCGTTGATGAATATCTGCCCGTCTGATGGACTGAGTAGACCTGCCAATATTTTGAGTGTCGTAGACTTCCCGGCACCATTTAGACCGAGAAACCCAATGATCTCATGCTGTTGGATGGAAAAGGAGATGTCGGATATGGCGGCGAACTCACCATAGTACCGACTGAGATTTTGAACTTCAATCATAGTACGTCCTATTTTTCGTATGGGATTTTAACAGGTCAGGATGGTCGCGTAAATACTGAGTGTAAGGACAATTTGTCTATGGGGTTTGAACGAGGGTATCGTAATGGTTGATTAAGGCGTGAATACTCTCTGTACATCGATTGATATCTAGACTGGGGTCACGAGGGTTGTAGAGTCTAAAAGGGTCTTTCCAATCAGCGCGTCTCCACCATTGAATTCCAGAACGTGTGCTTTCAATTAGAAATGCACGAGAGTCATATTTTCCATAGAAGTGGTCTAGCTCTGTTCCTTGAGCCCTAAATAAAAACATCCAGTGAGACAATTGCTTGATTCTATACGGATGTTTACCGGACTGAGCTTGTTTCATGATTTCAGCCATTTGGTGCATTTCCTTCCAATCGTCGGCTCGATAATATCGTCCAGCCCATGGATAATAGATGTACCCACCAAAAGAATGAATGCTGACCGATGCATCGAATCGATATTGCGCGAAGAGTCTGTCAACAGCCTTAGACTCTGGTTGAGAGAGCGGAGCACTCGACGTTGTGTATCGTTCTGGAACGATGTGTCTCCAAATAGCGGTGGCGTCTCGATGAATCTCGAAGTCTCTATTTAAGTCTTCACCGCCAGAATTGACTCTTCGATATCGATGGTCTTCTGCTGACAAATCGCGTTCAACAACCAATCTTCTGTCGATGTTTAAGACGGGAATGACAACAACACTTGTATGCTTTGGAGGATGATTCGCCAATTGTAGAATCAAATCAGTAGCGCTTTCTACACTGACCCATTCTAGGGGGTGAATTCCACCCAACACAAATACCGAATTGTGTTCGGTATTGCTTGGTCGAATCTTAAAACCCCATATTGTTCTATTTTCAACAGTTTTACCAACTCTGAATGGTTCAACAATATGTCCTGTTTGTTGAATGGTCAAGGCGATTTCTTTGTGAATCTCCGACAGGTATCGATAATTTGCTTCAGGATGTTCTACTGTTTGCAGCTGTTTTGTCCAGCGAATATAGGACTCTCGAATATCTGTTTGAGCCCAGACAAATGAAAGAGCAAGAAAAATAACTGTTAGCATGGTATTGAAGATTCCTTGTGTGGGTATGTTGCTGCTGACAAAATCTGTCCGAACGCGGTCCTATTTATGGTGGTGATCAGGTTGTTGTGCTATGGTAATCAAGCAATTTATGGGATGAATGTATGTCATGGACGTTGTCTTTTCAAGATGGAACATTGTTGATTGAGGGCGCTAGAATCAGTGATTTGCCCGCCGGATTTAGATGGGATGAAAGGCTCAATAGGCTTAGAGGGCCTGCGCATTTATACGGAGAGGTGATCTATCGAGCGATTGACTCTAAGATAGAATACATCGACAATGCCTGTGGGTGGAAGGCATTAGAGGCGCCAGAAGGTACCCAACGGCAACCGAGACAATATCAATATGAAGCGGTTCAAGCCTGGATAGCCAACAAGAGACGTGGGATAGTGTGCTTGCCGACAGGTTCCGGAAAAACATTTGTAGCTGAAATGTGCATTAAAAGAACCAAGCGTCCCACATTGGTTGTTGCACCGACATTGGATTTGGTTGGTCAGTGGTATGATCGGTTGAAGACCGTATTTCAACAAGACGTTGGCATCTTGGGCGGAGGTCACCATGAGATACTGCCACTCACAGTGACCACTTATGATTCAGCGCATTTATACTTGGCACAGTATGGTGCTCGTTTTTGTTGTCTGATTTTTGATGAGGTGCATCATTTGCCCGCACCGGCCTATTTGGAGGCTACCAAAGGATCCCTTGCTCCATTTAGGTTGGGGTTAACGGCGACCTTAGAGCGGGAAGATGGGCGTGAGTCACTGCTTGAACCATTGGTCGGACCGATTGTGTATCGCAAAGAGATCACAGAATTGTCGGGTAGTTTTCTGGCGGATTATGAAACGGAAACGATCATGGTACCGTTGACAGAAGCAGAGCGTCATCAATATGATGCTCATCGGAAGGCTTACAGCGAGTTCATCGAGAAGAAAAAGATATCGATGCACGGTGGTGGTTGGACCAATTTCATCAAAGTCGCAGCACGATCAAAAGAAGGTAGAGCGGCCTTCTTAGGCCATAGACAGGCGAAGATGATAGCGCAGGGAGCGACGGGTAAAATAGAAATGGTGGATCGATTGTTACAACGACATCGGGGACAGAGAATGATCATTTTTACGAATGACAATTTGACGGCCTATCAGATCTCTTCTTTATTTTTGATTCCGTGTATCACTCATCAAACCAAGATCAAAGAACGTCGTCATCTAATAGGCAAATTTACAGATGGTTCACTTCCTGTTCTGGTCACTTCAAGGGTGCTTAATGAAGGTGTGGATTTACCATCTGCAGAGGTCGCCATCGTAATGTCGGGAACAGGTACAGTTCGAGAGCATGTTCAGCGATTGGGCAGAATATTACGTCCGTCGGAGGGAAAGCAGGCGATCTTGTATGAACTGGTAGCCCAGGATACGGCTGAAGAATATACCAGTCGAAGACGTCGGAGACATGATGCTTACAAATGATTTGCTGGAAGTAAAAGTATCGGGACGCGTATTGGAGCCAAAATTATTGTCTCTTCGCAGCGCACTACAGCTCGATCGTGCTGAGATATTGCTTCAGATGTTTACAGCTCATCAAGGGAAGCCTTTGGGAGAATTAAATGCTGATATTCAAGGGATCACTGCATTAGAGGTCAATCACAAGATTTGGAAAGGATTGGCGAAGGTGCTGATTGATAACAGTACTTTTGAACCGCCCATATTGGAACATCATCCAGATTTGTCACCCAGTGAACTTCGGGAACGGGTCTTTGTTCGATCTGCTGAATTGGGCTTGGCCACCCAAAACCCGAGTTTTGGTCGTCAAAGTAAAGAGATGATTTTAGAGTCTATAGCCAGTGAGTTGAACGAGTCTGTAGACAATGTGCTGTCTTTTCTATATGCAGATCACAAAGACATGCATCGTTTGACCAAACTTCCACAAGCCAAAACAGCAGTGGACGTATTGCATCGATACAACTTGGTTCTATGTCAGTCTCTTTTATTGTATGCCAAAAGTATTAGAGTTGTTTTACACAAACCCACGAGCAAGTGGCTTGACATGCTCTTTCGCCGAGTAAAGTTCTATCGCTTGCTATTTCGAGTTTGGAAATATGAGGACCGAGTAGAGTTGCTGATTGATGGTCCACAAAGTTTATTGTCTCAATCCAGTCGATACGGGATGCAATTTGCGATGTTTTTGCCTTTGCTACCTTTATTCAACGGTCAGTGGCAGTTAGATGCAACATTATTGTGGGGGAAGAAGCGAAAAAGTGAGAAAAGCATGCGATTGACTCATGCGACCGGTCTTCAGAGTCACTATCAGCTGAAAGGCCTTTGGAAGTCGAATACCGAAGAGATGTTTGAGCAGCGCTTTGCTGAAAAAGATTGGGGATGGACATTGAGTGATGGGGAGGTGCTGTATCTGGGTGAGCAGCAAGTGATGGTTCCCAATTACAAGTTGACATCTCAAGAAGATTCATCTCGAGAAGCTTACCTGAATGTGATTGGATTTTGGAGAAAGAAACAGGTCTTGGCAATGATGGACGCAGCTCCAAACAATGTGATTTTTGCTGTGTCTAAAAGATATGCCGGTGCGACAGAATCCTTGCCTAAACGTGTTCAGAATCGAGTTATACTGTTTGCTGAAGTGATTCCCATTAAAAGTGTGTTGGAATTGCTTATGAAAATAAAGTATTGAAAAACAGTAGGTTAAATATGTATGCGATCATAGCTAGTGCAATTTTTATGGCATGTCAATCAGAACAACCAATCGAACAACCAACAGTTGCGCCCAAACCAGAAGTGGTAGAAGAGGTGTTTGAAGAACCAGAAAAACTCAATCATCAACCCCATGTAGTGTCCCTCAATTTCACCCAAGACTCATACATGTACTCCGATACGATTGAAGTAGAGTACGAAACCTTTGATCCGGATGGAGATTCGACTCGGGAAGAAGTATTTTGGGCGATAAATGGGAAAGACTTGATATCTGAAAAAGGTCGATCATTACGACGTAAAAATATAAAGAAAGGTGATGAGATAGTCGTGACGTTGGTGGTTAAAGATGGAGTGCTGGAAAATCAGCAATCAGTAAAAACCGTTGTGGACAATGCCCCTCCACAATGGTTGAAAGACCCTAGAAACCTAACAAAAGTTGATGGATATACCGTGGAGGCTTTTGATCCGGATGGTGATCCTGTCA
>CAJWHX010000003.1 GCA_913040875.1 uncultured Pseudomonadota bacterium
TGAGGACCGAAGTTCATAGTCGTTGGAGGCTACAGTCAATCGCTCTCTTGCATGGTCTGAAAATCCTAAATCGTACAGGGCACGCCCCTTCCAATACTCCGCCTGTGCAACAATAAAATCATCCGGTTCTGATTGAGCGATGATGCCATTTAAAATGTCAATGCTGCTCTCAAGTTCGTCTGATTCCATCATCAAGTAGCGCGCCTGTTGCAGTTGAAACCACAGCTGTGCATCCTCAGCACGGGCACTTATTATCAGTGCAAACAGCCACATCTAGGACACTGGTTTGGCAATGAACTTATACCCAACGCCATGCAAGGTTTGAATAAATATCGGTTCTTGAATGTTGTCTCGCAATTTCTTTCTGACCGTCAACACATGAGTATCCACGGTTCGTGTCGCAACTCCGCCCCTGTAACCCCAAACCTCTTGAAGAAGCTGATCTCGGGTCAAAACTTTCCCTGCATTGGCGATAAAAAATGCCAGTAAATCTCGTTCTCTTTTACTGAGTGGTTCGATTTCTTTGTCGTGGTGAATTTCATGCAAATCCAAATCAACCGTCGCCCCACTTTCATACGTCAAGCGTTTTAATACAATCCGTGTCCGTTTGAGATTGGCTTTCACTCGGGCTTCAAGCTCAGACAATGAAAATGGCTTCGTCACATAATCATCGGCTCCCATTTCAAAACCCAGGAGTTTATCTTCTTCGGAAGACCGTGCACTCACGAAAATAATGGGCTTATCAAAACCACTGTCCCGTAAACTTTTACAGAGTTCAAACCCATCCACTTCTCCATCGCCACCCCCACTTTCATGCAGCATGACATCTAGAACCGCTAAATCAAACTGACCATTGGTGGACTTAGAGAGCGCATCTTCCGGTGTTTGAGCGCCATCTGTTTGATACCCTCGGCTGGTAAAAAATCGTTGCAGACTGTCTAGAACGTGCTCTTCGTCTTCAACAAACAACAGCTTACCATTTGACATTTGAGACTCCTTAATATTGACTCATCACTGTCTCATTATAATCGAATTTTCCCTGACTGCACACAGATTCAAATTTCCTAGGTCATCCAATTTCTTCCTCAACGAGAAGATCATCTGGAAATTGTAAAATAAATGTACTACCACTGCCCAACTGGGAACGAACCAACACTGCACCCCCATGAGATTGCATGATGGCTTTGGTAATTGCCAACCCAATACCCGTGCCTTTGCGACGAAGAGCCTGTTTCTCCTTAGACCGAAAGAATGGTTCAAAAATATGCTCGATGTCCTCTGTTGGGATTCCAATTCCTTTATCTGAAACCACAATTTCTACAAACCCCATGACACGTCTCACTTTTAATCGTATCCAGCGCTCATCACGAGAATATTTCTCCGCATTGGACAGTAAATTTGTCACGCATTGACTGAGGGCGTTGGCATCCAATCGCATCATCGGAAGTTCTGGATCCAGTTCCAACTCAAACTCCATATCCCGCATCGTCAATGTGACTTGAAGACCATCTACAACACGCTGAATAACAACATTTAAGTCTACTTCTCTCAACATGAACGACTTGTTGTCTCTTTCAATGGCTGCATAATCCAGCACATTATCAACAAGCCAAGTCAACCGTTCGCTCTCACGTACTATGGCTTCATAATTCGCTTGAAGTTCATCCTCGCGTATCAATCCGAACATCAAAGACTCCCCTTTTAGACGAATCTGTGTAATTGGGGATCGAAGTTCATGAGAGACAGAAGCCGCAAAGTTGCTTTTGATATTGGCCGTTCTGAGTTCCGAAACGGTCACACGAGTCGATAGAATAGCTCCAAAGAGCATCACGAACAGAGCAAATCCTATCAAACTGAGCTTCTGCCTTCTACGCAAAGCCGATTGTTCTTCCAAGGAAGATACGTCTTTTGCCACAACAGAGATAGACCAACCGTCCAACCACGGAATGTATCGCCTCGTTAATTGCTGCAGAGGTACCTTACTTTGTGGCGCCAACAGATCCATCGACAGTAAACCGTCTCTCAACGATTCCGTTTCGGCCATTTCTCGAAGTTGATTCAGCATATCTCCTTTATGAAGGCCAAATAGATATGTCTGACCATCCCAAATCGTTCGGGCCCAAATCGCCTGCTCACCTTCTTCCCACAACAGGGTCCCTGACTGCATTTGTCGTGGATGTGCCATCACTTCTCGCCACTCATTCTCCCATCTCGACACCCAATACAAACTGTATAGCTGCTCTTCAATTCTAGACCGCGTATTGTCTACATAGGTTCTTTCTTCTGGTTTCAAGACGCTCATTGGATTCTGATCCAAAAAGTCTTGAACAAATCGCTGAGCTACGATCCCATCGATCCCCTCTCCGACAACCCACGGATCTGAAAGTATCGAATCTGTAACAGCACGAAACTCTCCAAAATCAAGACCATCTTCTTTGGCCAACTCAATGAGTGCCAAGTGTCTCAACTTCGCGCCGGAAACGTGACGATACCGCGAATTTAACAAGGAGCGAACAACGTATTTGGCCTCTGTATTTCGTCCAGCAGACTGAAGATTCTTCACAGTTTGATATTGAATATTGTCTCGAGTCCTATCATCTGTCTCAACAATGGTTCTACCGACTTGATACGCAGGATGAAACAAAACATCTGCACCTTTTGTCTCATTATGCTCTACAAAAGGTGCATTCATCTGCATATTCCGATCGAACCGAAGAACCATCCGTTGATGAGTGTGAAACGTTCGAAGCGGCGTTTGACCAGTTTCAAGTACTGTTTTTACGCTCTGTTCAAAGCCTATGATGTCGGAATTCATCTCTTGTAGAAAAGCGAGCGCCACGTTACGAGAGAGATCTTCGAGCTCAGATTGTGTTTGCTCTTCTTGGTCTTGTATGGAGATCACTCCAAAGTACGCTAGAAAAATCGCGGGTAAAATAACAAAGCCCACCGCAAGAAGTAAAAATTGAATTACTCCCTGCAACCGAAGCGCCGTTTCTAAGGCCCGTACTTTACCCAGTCTCCAACGTAGGAGTGATGCAACTATTCGAGTACCAAAAGGAACATTGGAGGACATAAAAGATGAAACGGTGGTTATGGTTTGGATGGATACTAACAGCATGTGCCAGTGAAAACTATGCAAGATTGTATCACACAGAAGTTAAAGCCCCATCTTTAGAATGGGAAAATCTTGAAAGCATGGAGCACATGGGCGCAACCTTAACCGATAGAGGTATCAACTTTGCGCTATATTCAGAGAATGCAACCCGTGTAGAGATCCTTCTCTTTGATGATCCAGAATCAAATCAACCTACACAGCAGTTTCCACTCGAACGTGTCAATGACAGCCTGTGGAACATCTACATCGAGGGCATCGGCGATGGTCAACACTACGGTTTCATCGCTTGGGGACCCAACTGGGAGTACGATGAAAACTGGCTCCCTGGTCGCATCGATGGCTTTATTGCAGACGTCGACAATCAAGGGAACCGATTCAATCCGAACAAGCTGCTCTTTGATCCATATGCCCTAGCCCTTCATCGTGACCACGACTGGTTCAAAGGCTCTACGGCGAGTGGTCCAAAACGCAATGACATCACTTATGGAGCCGGTGCCAAGTCTGTGGTTGTCACCAGTGACTATGCATGGTCAGATCATGAAGTGGAATGGAGACAACAGCGGGCTGACAATACTCTGGAAGGACACAAAGATCACCAGCTCATCTATTACGAAGTACACCCCAAGGGATTGACTCAAAATCCATCCAGTGGTGTCGAACATCCTGGAACCTACCGAGGAATCGGTGAAATCGCTCCGTATCTAAAAGATTTGGGAATTAATGCGATTGAGCTGCTTCCCATTCACGAAAAGCCATTGGACGGTGGCTATTGGGGATACAACAATCTCAGTTTCTTCGCACCCGAACACTCCTTCTCTGCCGACTTTCAAGCAACAGGCCGCGTAGATGGCGTGATCGATGAGTTTAAATGGATGGTCGATGAGCTCCACAAACACGATATCGAAGTCATCATCGATGTTGTATACAACCATACCGGTGAAGGTGGATTGTGGCGTCAAAAACTGTTCTTTGAGTTTCATGGTTCTGACTTTGACGTCAATTTTGATCCTGTCGAGGTTGCTGGACTGTATTCATATCGCGGTCTAGACAATCAAGCCTATTATGCTCTGGCTCCAGATGGACAAGAATACTGGAACAACACGGGTGTTGGAAATCAGACGCGTCCAAACCACACTCCAATGCGGAAACTCATCATGGATTCGCTCTTGTTCCAAGTGGAAGAGCTGCACGTGGATGGGTTTCGATTTGACTTAGCCGGTATTTTGGGAGAGCCAGACCTCAACTACAACGCACCAAGCGATCCTGCCAGTACTGTTTTACAAGACATCATTGACCATCCTGTAATGAAAGAGAACAATATCCGAATCATATCGGAGCCTTGGACTGCTGCTGGATCTGGACCGGGTATTGGTGGATTTCCAACATCAACGGATGATCCCGCTTTTGCATGGAGTGAATGGAATGCTCACTATCGAGACTGGTGGCGCTCTTTCGTTAACAACTGTAATTGGGAAGGATGCGCAGGTAGTTCGGATGCCAAGTTTGTCCTCAACTCCACAGAAGGTGTTGATGGCGGGAATGTCATGACTGGTTCTGATGGGGTCTATGGATGGAATGGACGTAAGCCCTACCACTCGATCAACTTCGTAACCGTACACGATGGATTCACAATGTACGATCTCTTCTCGTATGAGGAAAGACAAAACGAGTGTGGCTTACTCAACCCAATCTGCTGCGACGATCCATTTTCTGCTTGGTGTGACACCGAGTCCGGTGAAGAACACAACCGCTCCTACAACTGGACCAGTGAAACCATGAAACGTCAACAGATGCGCAATCTCTTTGCGGCGATGATGTTCTCTCATGGAACGCCGATGATCTTGGGTGGCGATGAATGGATGCGGACTCAGTATGGAAACAACAACGCCTACTCAACTTGGGCTGACAACGAATGGAACTGGTTCCGATGGGGTGAATGGCAGAGCACAACACGCAACTTTCGATCCAGAATGCACGACTTCGTACGACAGTCCATTCAAATGCGTAAAGATCACGAATATGCCTTTGCCCCGACTGAATATGGCGGTGGCATGCCGTTCGATTGGAAATCTCCGTCCAACGGAAGCATCGATTGGGGTGCTCGTCAGTTTATGATTCACTATTACGACGATGGAAACTGGGATCAAAAGGAACTGGCAATCCTCGTCAATATGGAAACATTCAGTACAGACTATACCCTTCCGCAAGGACGGTCTTGGACTCGTATTATGGATACACAATCGTATTACGACATGGATGGCACCAACGGAGAATCCGATGGCTATTTCAATGCGACTGAAGATGCCAATACACGGGTGAGCGAAAATATTTGGCTGGAAGGCGATGGAACCATGGGATCCACTTATACCGTCCAACCATTCAGTATCGTCATCTTAAAGGAGCAGTGATCATGTCAATCATATTGGGACTCATGGGTCTGTTGGGACACAGTGCTGAAGCCGCTCCCGTCCAAGTTGGTGGATACATGCGCGTCATGACCAGACCCGACGTGCAAGGTGGAAACGGAACACTCGGATACTGGAACCTCTACGGAAGATTGTTGAATGAGCGCGGTTACACGATGCTCGACACCAGAATACAACTTCAAGAAGCAGACTCTTTCGGAGATCCGTGGAGCAGCGTTCACTTTCGAGCAGAGGGCGGATCGATTGCCAATACAGATGCTGGAAACGGCAATCTTTCCAACTTTCGGTTGTCACAGGTGTACCTGTTGAGTGGCAACAACATTCCAAATCTTGTCTGGCAGCTGGGAACCCTCGAGAGTTACTTTGGGGATCTGGGTCTCTATGACATGCGTCCAGCAATGGTGTTTACTGATACAGTCGGAATATCTGGTCGTTATCAAACCGAGCGTTCTGAATTGCTTATCGGTGTGGGGGATGCAGGATATGCCAAGTATGGCGCAGAATACAATACCGTTTGGACCAGTGGATTCACTCTGAGACACAGGCCCATCGATCGACTTGAATTCGGTATCGGTGGACAAGGATACTTAGAATTGGGCACACCTGGAAATCGCAATGCTCCCTACACCACACCAGAAATGGACTATGAAGACTGGCTACGTGGTGAAGTCGTAGAACAATTCGATGCTGAAAACCCTTTCGACATTCTAGAGTTCCCCATTCCCGAATTGCAAAACACCTCTTCTTATACGGCAATTGGTTACATCGGGTTTGGTGGATTTGGTCCCGTTATCTGGAACAACTTCTACGCAACCTATCGTACATTGCACCCAGAGAAGTACACTACAGAGTACTTCGAGGGACAAGAGTTTAAACTGTACACCACTGACTTAACCGATGAAAGAGATGCCCTTCTCATTGGAAACGAGATGCAACTCCGAATCGTTCCCAACAAATGGGACATCGCATGGGGTATTCTCTATGGAAGACATCAAGATGGCGACAATGACATCGCTATAAGCGATCATGATCGAACCTATGCCTCAACTGTTCTTCGATCTCAATGGTACATCAAACCCGAATTCCACTTCTTGATCGAGTCCAGCATCGCACAAGAAACCTCTCACAACGGTAGAGCCTATCGCGAACACGCCGATTCAATTTTTGCCAATACCAATGGTATGGCAGATGCTAGAGGCTTTGAGTACGGCGATACGGACACGCGCATTACATGGCAAGGTAAAACCGGTGTGGTCCTGAACCCAAATGGTGTCGGTATTTTCAATCGTCCATCATTGAGAGTGTTGTACGGATCTCAATACTCCAATCAAAACAACGCATTTGGAAACTCTTTTGTAGAATCACTCGATCAATACAACAACTTTGGAAATAGAGAACAACATTGGCATCACGTTGTTGCCGTGGAGACTGAATCATGGTTCTAATCACCCTTTTGACAGCCTGTTTGAAAAGTCCCGCCGTTGTTTCCAGTTCATCTACAGAACAATGGCCCACGTGGATGATATTGGAAATGACAGAGGATGAAGCTGTTCCAACAAGTGTTTCCAATCACTTGGCCAAAGCCGCGCAGCAGCACAACATCACACTCGACTTGCAGCCCACTCCTGCCGACTTTGAAATTGCAAAGCATGTCGGCGACGTCGAAAGCCCCGTACTGGTCTTGGAGAGTCGTGCGGAGTTTTATGCACAAGTAAACGGACGGTTCCGATGGGAAGTCGATGTTAAAATCGATATTTTTGATGGGACTGACCACATCAGTGAAGAACTGACCATTCCAGTCTTCCATCAATTTCATCATGAGCGTCAAGCAGAGGCGCTAGAAGCCGCGCTACCAACATTGGAGCGTAAACTGCACTCCCTGCTCAATAAACAGCTCTCCGCTCAATAAACGCTGGGCAATGCAATGCTTCCACTGTTGCTTCAACTTGCATGCGGTCACAAGGCAAAGGTAGACACAGCCAGTCCGGATCTCCTGTATTTCATCCTGGTCGACCGATTTGCCAATGGAGACACGCAAAATGATGTCTTGGTGGATACCAATGATCTTCAAGCATTTCACGGTGGTGATCTGGCAGGTGTCCAACAAAATTTAGGGCACATTCAAGCCTTGGGTGCAGATGCCATTTGGCTCTCTCCAATCTACCAAATGCGAACCACCAAGTTTCATGGGCACGGTGCATTTCACGGCTATTGGACCGAAGATCTGAATACCATTGCACCCTTGATGGGTGGTGAAGAAGATTTGAAGTCACTGACGGAAGAGATGTCTGAGCGTGAGATGTCTCTCATCTTGGACGTTGTATACAATCACACGTCCTTTGACGCTCCGCTGCGTTCAGAACAGCCTGATTGGTTCCATCCTGACAAAACGATCGAAGATTGGAATGATCCTGTTCAGTTGACAACCCACCAAGTACACGGACTGCCCGATTTAAATCAAAGCAACCCAGAGGTGTATAGCTATCTGTTGAACAGCTCACGTAAGTGGCTTCAACTGCCAAGTGTGATGGGATTGCGTGTGGATGCCATCCGGCACATGGACAATGAATTCTTACACCAAATCAATGCAGATCTGGCACAAGAGAACGCTTGGCTATTGGGAGAAGATTTTCAAGGAAACCCAATTGCCAACATCGATCGATTCAAAGAGACAAATATCGGTGCCCTGTTTGATTTCCCCTTCTATTACGCCTTGACCAACAGTGTCTGTGATGGACAATCGTTTGAGGAAATCGCCAGTATTCTCTCTTTGGATTCCTATTATCCAGAAGAAAGTCACCTCGTACGATTTCTAGACAACCATGATTTACCGAGAATTCTCAGTCGATGCAACAACAACAAAGCATCTGTTTTGCTGTCGGAGATGCTAATTTTTGGTCTCAGAGGAACTCCCATGATATCCTATGGAACAGAAAATTGGAGTGCTGGCTCAGAAGAGCCAGAAAATAGAAGAGACATGGACTGGGACAGCATTGACCCCAAGCATGTAGAACACATCTCTACGCTGGCAGAATTTCGTCAACAGTATCCGGTACTCAAAGAAGGCATCCCTGAGATCCTTCATGCCTCTCAAGATCGACTGATTGTATCTCAAACATTTGGAAAGGAGCAATCTATGCTCCTCATCAATCGTTCCTCTCAGTCTATGGATATTCCCGTCGATGAGTGTGGTGGAGTACTTAAAGTGCTTCGAGGAGGACTCACACTCGGTGTAGAAAAATCTCCGGTCGACACGGACGCAGCCGTTTATCCGGAAAAGGTGGCCACTGTAACGCCCCTCGAGTTCGTATTGCCTGCACCCACACAAATACCTGCGAACGCTGCAATGTTGTTGACTTGCAATGCACGCAAACAACATGAAAGCACTCAAACTTTAACCGTTCATATCGATGGTGTAGAGACTGAACAACCTAGACTGGTTGGTTCACTACCAGAGCTGGGTGGTTGGAATCCAAATGACGGGGTCAACAGTGTATGGACTGGCGATCATTGGAGCACCGAGATCACATTACCAGAGCACAAGGTTTCAGCGTTTAAGTTGGTCTATCAAACCGATAATGGCTTTCAGTGGGAAGATGGTGGCAATCGATTCCTTCATTCTGACACTACCGAACCGATTTGGATACGCTAGATTCTGATAAACCTGTGCAAGCATCACATATATCAAGGGCAATTCGAGCCATCAATCGCATACATCGAGCCATCCACATCACAAAAGCAATGGTCTATTGATTGACCCAACGATACTTCCTGTCCCTCGTATTGGCACACAAAATTTGGGGTTACTGTTAAAGTGCCATTGTCCTCTTCTAGATTGGCAAAATGGATTGCCTGATTCTCCAACAAGACCTCAGAATACAAACGAATGTCCCACGGTTGATTGATATTCATAGAGGGTATACCAATCACTTCTACAGGCAATAGGACTGCTCTGTCTGATGGTGATGGTTGAATGCTCTCTATATTCTCAAGGCGATGTTCACTCTCTGGTCCTTGAAGGGACAGGTCCAATGGATAGTAGAATGGAGCCACACCACTGTTTCGAATGGCGATATCTAATTTCATATCGACTAGATCACCTCGTAAATTGGCTGCCTCTACGGTAATGCTTTCAATCGTATACTCATATCCCATAGCCAAGGAAGATTGTTTCGCGATATCCAGCTGTTGGTCTACATACCCTGTCCCATTCATCGAAAATGCGGAATATATCAGCATGTAGGTAGCATGAGTGATCGAGACAACTGAATCAAAATCTTGACCATCTTCACCAACCACAAATGCATCGGTAAACAGTGTGGACTGAATGGGCGGATACACTTCCCCACCCGTGGGAACGTCCATCCAACGATTTTCTGCTCCCGCTGTCTCCATTTTGGACCAAAAGTACCAATCGACATCCCCAACGGTTGAATAGGCAAAACTATCATCGTGAAATCCGATTGGTCGGCTGGCACTGTCTTGGATGGGGTATCGAATCTGAAGTGGGGTTGTTTGAAAGGAGGTATCAAATATGTCGATGACTTCTTGCTGAAACAACCCACTGGCAAAATCAGAAGTGTTGGGAAACGTGTGCCATTCACCCCAGTAACCCAACAAACCCATTTGGATAAAACCCAGACGATTATCACCATCATATCGAGCCCCAAACTCAGATATAAAATTCAATATTGCAGCCTGCAAATGGGGATTGGAATAGTCGGGAGAACAACCACCACCATACTCTGAATACGGACTGCAAGGGACCAACTCCTCCAAGTAGTTCGGAAGACCATATTCTCGGCTCGGATAGTCGATAAACACTCTCATGACAACGTGATTCCCGCGGGCTGACGCCGCCTGCAGATGTGGCTCTAAACCGGCTTCAAATGTGTATGTGTCTGGACCCGACACAAGTGCGTTTAATGGAATGTATATAAACTCCAAACTGTGTGGCAAATCATTGTGGGGTTCACTCCACAAATAGCTACTCAGCAGTCCCTTGAGAGGATTCCCGGCTGTTATAGACCTATCATACGTAAATGCGAAGGATTGAGACCCACTCCTCGATGAAACATACTCTCCCAGTTCCTCAGAGGTATCCTCTGCTGTATCCTCAGGGAGTTCATCGTTGACTACTGGGTCGACCACTGGCTCCTCTCCTTTTGGAGACGTACAACCAAATGCAAGCAATCCGAGCAACATAAAACCTCTAAATGAATCTGTACTTAGAGTATCAGAATTACTGGAAAGTCTGAAAAGGAACTATCACTTATCCACTTATCCTGTGAAGGCCTTTTCCCAAACATACGTTCCCGGTCTCGAATTGCTACCTCGATTCAACCCTTTGGCATCCAACAAGACCTGAATGTCATGCAACATCTCTAAGGAACCACAAATCATCACCCTGTCTGTTTCCGGATTGAAGCTCGGAATTCCGAGATCTTCAAAGAGTTTACCATTTTCAATCAATGTGGTAATCCGTCCCTCATTTTTGTATGGTTCTCGCGTTACAGACCCATAAAACTTGAGCTTTTCAGAAGCCTCCTCTCCGACTAGAGGGCATTCCAATGCTCCTTCAATAGACTTGATTGCATACGTCAAGTCTTCAACACCACGACAGGTTTGAGTGACGTATACCTCTTCAAAGTCATCGTATACATTCTCATCGTGAATCAAACAAGAGAAGGGTGCAAAACCAGTTCCTGTTGACAACATAAACAACCGCTTTCCACCTGGAAGCAAACCATTGAGCGTCAAGGTTCCAACAGCGCGGGCTCCCAACAGGATGTCATCCCCTACTTTGATATCCTTTAAACGCGACGTCAACTTTCCATCTGGAATAATGATGGAATAGAACTCAAACTCTTCATCCCAATCTGCACTGGCGACGGAATACGCTCGCATAACGGGTTTGTCATCCACTACTAAGCCCATCATTACAAACTGACCGCTGGTAAATTTGTAGCCTTCAGGTCTTTCAACTCTGAATCGAAAGTAACTGTCGGTGTAATGTTCAACATCGACGACTTTAACTGTATACGCAGGACTTGCCATGATTCATTCCTTGTTTGTGAATTGTGAGATTTTATGATGAGTGGTTTATAATGCAATCATTTTCGGTTTTCAAGTGGCACGAACAAACAAAACCAGCATCGAAAAACTATTCTTTTACAACCGGTAAACCGTATACTCAAAGTTAATATTACACTTCATGTATTCATCTCAACAGTCTTTCATCTAGCAGTCAAATATACGGAATGCAACCCTTTTGCTCTGATCCAATGTGGCATTATTCCACCCATCAATCAACAGACTCATTTAAATTTCATACACTTTATATGTAAAATAAAGCGATCCCACAGATACAGACAAAGCATTTTGGATGCGATACGTTGTGGGTTATAGTATTTAAAATGGAGGCTCGATGCGAAATATGCTGATTGAATCTACGATGCTGATTGGATTGACTGTGGGCTGTTCGCCCAGCTTCAATGCTAAAGATGGAATGGTAGACACCACAACGTTTGATCCAAGTGCGGAAGGCGGATGGGAATCTGCCACAGGTCTCAGTTCTCTAAAAGAAGATATGGACACAGACTATTGTGAAAATATGCAGCCAAACGTTGCCGGAGCCACAAGTTACTTCTATGGTATTTATCAAAAGAGCAGTGATGGTTGGCAAGGAGAGGAACAGTGGATCCTCCATCCAACAGAAGCATGGACCTCTACCGGTGGTGAAACTTGCTATGTCACTTGGGCTATCAGTGCTGATGAAAAGGACGCCGCAGGATGTCCCTCTTGTAACTTTTCCCTCGAAGTCAATGGTACACTCGACAGACAAAAGACAGATTGCCCAGAAGGATTGTGGGAGAATGAAGAGCAGTGGTCCACAACCTATAATATTCTGGTTGAAGGTGGAAACTCCATGGTTTATTTCCAAAGTGATGGAGATACGGTGGGCTCAGGCTACTCAACAAGCAACGCCTTTAACTTCCTTTCCGACGTTAGTTGTTCATGGTTCTAAGGCCTCTACACAGAAAAACATTGAAGATTCCCATTGAACAATTATAATATCGCGACCAATAGTCCACATACCAACATGGAATGAACCTATGGCCTCTTCAAGCACCGTTGTAAAACAGCTGCAAAACCTCCACTTGTTTCGAAATGTTTCCGCAAAGGATCTCACCAAACTCACACAGATGTGTCAGATTTTGGAGTTTCGTCCCAGGCAAATCATTTTCGCTCAAAATGCACCAGCAGATCACGCTATGATTCTTGTCTCTGGTAAGTTGGATGTCTGCATTTTAACTGGACACACAGAGAGACATTTGGGAAGCATTTTACCGGGCGAAATCTTTGGGGAATCGGGGCTTTTTCACAGTGGTGGGACACGGTCTGCAATGGTTCGAGCCAATAAGGATAGTATCTGTTTGTTGGTCACACCAGAGTTGATGCGAGAAACTTGGAACAATCAAGCCATCGTTGCCCTCGAACAATTTCTGATTGCTACAATGGCCAGACGCATTCGAAATACCAATCTAGAAATTCAAAAGATCTGGAAGGTAGAAAGTGCCGATCAGCAAAAAAATGAACAAAGCCTTCAAATGGAAGAGTCTGAACAATCTGGTGGTTTACTTGGAAAACTCAAATCACTCTTTGGAGGAAAATAGAATGCAAACCGATGACTTGCGAATCGTCGCACGAAAACTCCTCAGAACGTACCAAGTACGCTCTACTCGTTCTAGAAATTTGGCTCTTGCACTCGGTAAAGGACAAGAAAAACTCTGGTCACAAGGCGATTTGATGTGCGGTGAAGGACAACCGTCTGACAGCATGTTTGTCACAATGGAAGGCTCAGTTCAGGTACTGAAACGCGATACAACCGGTACCGAGAAGGAACTTGCCGTTATCCCAGCACCGTCTATGATTGGTCAAATGGGTCTTGTAGATGGTTCTGCTCGTTCTGCAACCTGTCGTGCCGCCTCCAATATTAAAGGCATCCTCATCTCCAAACAAACGTTCAACTCCTTACTACAAGAACAATCTCCCGAAGGGAGTGCGTTTAGACACCTCCTCATCAGCACCATGATGGGACAGCTCAGTTCGGCCAATGAAAAAATCGGTGGGCTTGTCGACGATATGGTCGAAGAGCAGACTGCAGAGGTGCCTATTGAGACGAATCAAGAAGCCAATAAAGACAAATTGATGAAGATTGCAGGCGTCTTGGATGGCTGGGAAGCCAAAGAAGAAGATGTCGACGGATTGGAAAGCGTTGAATTTGTCATGGATGAAGACATGAAACGTACGAAAGACGCAAGAGATCGTGCTCGACGGTGGTAAAGATAACTAGGACAAATCGTCACTTCCTAAAATATTAAAGGTCCGATACTCAATGAGCGTCCGACCTTTATTGCTATTTCCATACTGAAGATTAGAAATTGCCCTGCACAATGTTCCACGTGAACGTATTGGGAGCAATCTCACCGATCTTTTCTTTATCAAAGGATTCACCATTCCAACGATAGATGTTGAGAGAGGCTTGATTGTCTGCAGCGACGACAAGTTCTGCTTTACCATCACCATCGATATCGGTAGCGTACGAAGTATGTTCGAACCCAGAAGAGTCTTTATCGATGAGTGTCGTTTCCCACTCTCCAGAATCAGACAATCGAGCTATCCAAAGTCCAGAATGATATCCAGCGGCTACCAGATCCATCTTTCCGTCGTGATCAAAATCTCCAGGCACCAAAAATCGACACTGCTCATCTTGAAGTGTGAACGCCGTTTTGTGATCAAATGTACCATCAGGTTGCTCGGTGTATTGGCGAATCTCCACTGGCTTGATGATGACCTTTCCAACACGTTCTGCTTCGAGGACAGAGAAGAGTTCTGACTTTGAATCCCCTTCTACATCAGCCACCAAAATTTCCTTGGCGTGGGTTTTCTTGTATTCTTCAACGACGGTGCGCTTGTACTCATTTCCATCCCAGCGATACATGACTACTTTACCTGCTTGAGACTTCTTCGATTGATTTCGATCAGATGGCGTCGCGAAGAACTCGAGTTTACCGTCTCCATCAATATCACCAATTTCAATCTCGTGGACAAAGGTATCAGCCACCTCATCGAGTTCAATCAAGGTTTGCTCTGCACCGTCGCGCTTGGGTTCAAGAACCGCTACAACACCTGCATCGTGTGTTGCGATGACCAAATCTTCAATACCGTCGTGGTTTACATCACCCACTTCTACATCCCGAAGTCGATTGAATTTGCCCTTCCAATCACGTTCCCACAACGTCTCTTGATTCCATTTCCCATCTGCCATCGTCCAATGTTTCAACATCGCCTTTTCGGCGCCAATGGTCAAAATACCATCTTGAAATGGAATGGCCTTATGAAACACATTGGAATCTGCGTCTTCCACTCGAAAACGCTTCCAACCATCTTGCTGGGAACGCCAAATCTCTAGACGAGCAGGACCAGGTTGTGAATCTCCATTCTCATCTTTCCAAAACCACGCTTGAGTCACCAATAAACTCGGAGCAGATTCTCCCATCAAAGGCTCTTGAGCCGGTTTGGGGGGTTCTACTTTTGCTTTTGGTGCAGTCTTTTCGACCGGCTGCTCTACTTTTGTAGTTTTTTCCGACGAACTAGGTGATTCATCCCCACAGCCAATCAAGGCAACTAGAGAAATTGTAGACAGTAAAGATGCTTTAAACATTGATATCCTCCTTCAATACAAAAGTGCACACCTACGAATGCATCCAAATGAATGGAAAACTCACAGATGTGCAATATAAAATGATGACTTAAACTCCAGTAGAGCCAAATCCACCAGCGCCACGTTCGGTTTCATCGAGGGTGGCAACCTCGGATACGACTGCTTGTACAACCGGTGCAATCACCAGCTGTCCAATTCGCATGCCACGTTCAATTGTCACTGGCTCTTTGCCCAAATTAACTAGTAGAACTTTTAATTCTCCTCGATAATCTGAATCAATCGTACCGGGAGCATTGGTAACTGTTAAGCCATGACGAAACGCCAATCCAGATCTGGGTCTGACTTGACCTTCGAACCCATCAGGAATCGCAATCTGCAGTCCTGTGGGAATGGCTGTACGCTCTAAAGACTCCAATACAATCGTCTCTTCGATTGCTGCAGGTAAATCCATCCCTGCCGACCCAGATGTTTCATAGGAAGGCAGAGGCAGATCTAGATTGTGCGGCAATCTCACAAAGCGTAAGACGGGACTCACGGTGCTTTTTCACCGAAAGCTGCTTTACGAGATGCAGTCAAACCTTTTGGACCTTTGATGACTTTGATCAAGATCTCGTCACCAACATTGACCAATCCATCCAAAGAGGCTGTGCGTTCAGTATCCCATTGAGAGATGTGCATGAACAAATCGCTGCCTGGCCAGAGATCAACCACAACACCAATCTCTTTCACTGCAGATACAGTCGAGAGATATAGCTCACCCAATTCTGGTTCTTTAACGATGTTTTGAATCCATTCCAAAGCACGCTGAGCGTTATCCGAATTGGTAGATACGATGTCTACTTGACCGCTATCTTCAATTGAAACGCGAACATCACAAGTGGCTTGAATATCCTTAATGACCGCTCCACCTTTACCAATCACGTCACGGATTTTGTCCTGCTTGATTTTCAAAGATGTAATGCGCGGTGCAAATGGGGAGAGTTCTTGACGTGGACCATCGATCACTTCTGCCATTTTACCCAAGATGTGCATACGACCTGCTTTCGCTTGAGTCATCGCTTTGTTCATCACTTCACGAGGAATAGATCCAAGCTTGGTGTCCATTTGGAAAGCAGTGATACCGTTTGGTGTACCAGTCACTTTAAAGTCCATGTCACCCAAGTGGTCTTCATCACCCAAGATATCAGACAACACAACGTAGTTGTCGTCTACTTTGATGAGTCCCATTGCGATACCGGCTACAGGTGCCTTCAGAGGAACACCAGCGTCAAGCATCGACAAGGTTGCACCACAAACGGTCGCCATAGAAGAAGAACCATTTGACTCCAATACATCACTAGAACAGCGAACGACATACTTGTACTCTTCTGCACTTGGGAATACAGGCTCAAGAGCGCGGTGTGCCAACTTACCGTGACCAACTTCACGACGCTTAGGTCCAGTCATACGACGAACTTCACCAGTAGAATACGGTGGGAAGTTGTATTGAAGCATCCAGCGACGATCTTCTTTTTCATCGGCAAAGTCAACGTGTTGTGCATCCCTATCAGTACCCAATGTAGCCGTTACGAACGCTTGAGTTTCACCACGTGTGAAAATGGTAGAACCGTGAACGCGAGGGGCAACACCAACTTCGAGCCAAATGTGACGAATCTCGTCAGATTGACGACCATCAATACGAATACCAGACTCAACGACGTTGCGTCTCATGGTTTCAGAAACCATTTTGGACCAAATCTTCTTGGCGTCTTTGGTCATAGAAGCCACTTCTTCTTCCTCTTCAACACCGTCCACCAATGCTTCGATGAGAGCGTTGCGAGTATTCTTTAGACCAGTATTGCGTTCAAACTTACCGGAGATTCCCATCGCATCATTGAGTTTTTCTTGAGAGCCCAATGCCAACAACTTAGCGTTTACTTCTTCGTTGATATCGGCTGGTGCTTCTATCTCAAATTTGGTCGGTGCAACTTTCGCTTGCAACTCTTCAATTCCATCGATGATCTTTTGAATCTCCACAAAAGCAAGTTCCATTGCTTCCATCATTGATTCTTCAGGAGCTTCGTTGGCGGCGCCTTCAACCATAGAGATACCAGCACGAGAACCAGCAACCACCAAGTTGATGTCCGCGTCTGCTTGTTGTTCAAGACTGGGGTTAATCAAGAATTCACCGTCCAGACGAATGATTCGCACACCAGCGATTGGATCTGTCATTGGAATATCGCTCACTGCGAAGGCAGCTGCCGTTGCACACATAGACAAAACATCTGTGTCAGAGGCGGGATCATAGCTCATTACAGTAGCGATAACCTGCATTTCACGACGGAAATACTTAGGGAACTGAGGACGAATTGGACGGTCGATCAAACGAGAAATCAACGTCTCACGCTCATTTGGACGTCCTTCTCGTTTCAAAAACCCACCAGGGATAGAACCAGATGCTGCTGTTCGATCTTGATAAACAACGGTGAGGGGTAGAAAGTCAAAAGGAACATCGTTTTTACTGGCACATGCGGTCACAAGTACCATAGAGTCATCTTGACGGATTACGACTGAGCCATTGGCTTGCTTTGCCAATTTTCCAGTTTCGATGGTCATCGGGCGACCACCTACTTCAATAGATACAGATTGTACATTCATAATGTTTGTCTCCAACTTGAATGTGGTAGAGAAACCATATGCTTTCGACGATCTTTTCGTAGACCCATGAAAAAGAACTTCTCAACCAAATTCTTTTGCAAAGAGCTGCGAACCGACAGTTCCCAGAATATAGTTCCTCGAAATAAAATAAAGTAGACACCTTAAATAGTGCCCAAAGGGACATGTCTACCATACAAAGAAAGACAGACAACAAGTCACCTCGCTGTCTGTCTATCACGGTAAAGCCTGAATTTCAAGCCTTGTATGCTACTTTCGCCAGTTACTTTCTTAAACCGAGCGCATCACGAATGGCGATGTAACGATTGTAGTCAACATTTTGCAAGTAACGCATCAATCGACGACGACGACCAACCATTTTAAGTAGACCACGACGAGAGTGATTGTCCTTGTGATTCTTCATCTTGTATTTTGCATTTGAAGACTTGGGGTCGCGCTTGTAGTGATTGTTGTTGAGGTTGTTGATACGAGCTGTAAGAAGTGCAATTTGAACTTCAGCTGAACCAGTATCTCCCTCTTTGGTTGCGAATTTTGCAATGATTTCTGATTTTTCTTCTGCGGTCAATGCCATGGTGGCCTCCATTAAGTGTATTGTGATTCTCGAATGGGTCAGCGACAAATCTCGACCAAAAATCTTGCCGACCACACCGAATTGGTCATAAATAACCGAAACAGAATATGACCTGTTTACACCCATTTGTCAAGTCTACTTGGAGAATTCACCGATGATTCGCACCACTCACTCCGATCATTTCACCGTATGTTCTGTGGAACTGTCATGATCTTTTGGGTTCTAGGTGGACTGTTCTTGTCGCTGTATGTCAATAGAGGAGATCCCCCTATTGAAAAACGACTGTTTACTCGTGGATGTCAAGTGATCGTATCCATTCAGATTGCCATGACCATTCTATTGCTGTTGAATATGTATACGCCCTTTTCTCAGTGGATAGTCTGGAGTATTCCTTGGTTGTTTGGCATAACGGACTGGATTGGGAATAAGGAGAAGGATCAGACGCTTCGACCATCCAACCTCTCTTGGCACCACATTGTGATTTTTGCCATTGGTATTGGGTATGTATGGCATGCCACTCCACCACCTTGGATGCGAGATTCCCTCACCTACCACTTGTCACTCGCAAAACAATATGCAATCGCCGGTCGATACGTAGAAACAGACCTAGTCGTGTTTGCTTATTTCCCGCAAGGATGGCAATCTATTTTAACTGCCCTGCACAATCCAATAACGGGAGGTAGCCTACTGAATCCGCGATACCTATCTGTTGGTATCTGTCTATTGACAGCAATCGGGATCTTCGGATGGATCAAAGAACAAGTCGGCTCCAAAGAATGGGCTCTTACAGGATCCGTTGTCTATTTATTGACTCCCAGCATCGTCGAATTTGGAACCTCTTGCTATGTGCAGCCCTGGTTAACCGCGATGTGCTTATGGATTTTAATGAGCATTCACGATCGAAAGTCTGTTTTGTATATCGGTGGTCTAGTGGGCGTTGCTTGTTCACTCAAATACAGTGCACTAATATTACCCCTGTTGATTCTTCCGATTCTCTACACACGATCAAAGAATGTAAAAGAAGCATCAATATTCGTCTGTGGCGTCTGTATAACAGGAGGGATCTTTTACCTGAGAAATCTATTGGAAACGGGAAATCCACTCTTTCCAATGATGTACAGTAGTTTTGGGGGTACTGGCTGGGACTCTTGGCGAGCGATGGCTTATGAACACACACTCAACAATTATGGCATGGGTCGGTCTATCGAGGACTATATCCTTCTTCCCTTCAGACTCTTTAGTACCACTGATATGACCCGATACTTTCAAGGTTCACTTGGTATAGGCTGGCTATTGATGCTTGTGATCAGTCTTTGGAAAAACAGAACTCAAACAGGCGCTCAATGGATGTGGCTACTGTTGAGTGGATGGTTTGTATTTTGGGCTCTTCAAGTGCAACAAGTTCGATTCTTTCTACCAATGCTGCCACTTGTTGTCATGATCTGTATTCCGACACTATCCAAATGGAAACCAAGATCTTGGGGTATCTGGATCAGCCTTTCAGTCCTGTGGAGCCTATCCCCTGTGCAAAGTCTCATCACAAATCAACAAGGACACGTGTATTGGAATGCAAAACGCCTACACTCTGTAGACAAATCCCGATCTATATTTTTGGATCATAGACTTCCAGAAAATCACCCTGTATACACACATATCAATGCACTCAATACGGAAAAGGTCTGGTTGGTTTGGATGCGAGGGTATCACTATTATCTAAATAAACCCGTTCGTCTAGACAATGTCTTTGGGGCGACACGATTCGAACAGCTGTTGTGGAATCATTCCATTGAGGAAATTGAAACTGTTCTGCGCGCAGAAGATATCTCTCATATCGTCATCAATTGGCGATTCTTTCTTCAGGACAACAACGCAGACCACCTAGGTTCCGGGGCGTCCATAGTGATACAAGATCGGTTTTCACAACTGATACAAACGAATACTCTACAACCCATTCGGCAGTGGGGACCCGTTTGGATTTACGAACTCGAGGAATCATCCTCAGATGAATAATCGTTACTGTCGGACATATGTCTCATCTTAGCCGACTCAGTCAAACACCAAACACCATGTTCTTCGCCCGAAACGAAATCTGACGTAAACTTTTTTAGAACATTTCTTAAATGGTGAATTTTGAGATCATAAGAGAGCTGAGCATTGACCAGTGGTAAGATTTCATTGGCTGTACTGTTTCCATTTTCGAACAAAATCTTGGTCACAATACGTCTGCGAATCTGCATTTCACCTTTGGTAGAACGCTTTGCCCTACGATTGGAAGTGGGAACCTGTTCGGATTCAAACCCGGCAAGGGAAGACCTGTTCACATCGATGGGTTGGAGCAACTCCTCGAGCATCTTTATTGCCCCTTGTTGGAGCAACAACTGCTCCTCCGCTGTCTTTAAAGCTTCTTTGGCCAATCGAACCTTCTCTTTTAAATCGTGTTCCTTAGCTTTTTCTTGAAGCAATCTTTCATGCATGGTCATCGTCACCTCAATCTTCAACCACTATTTTAACACAGATGATATAAATTTGTGTCAAGATGAGGCGATTTCTTTTACAGTACCATGCCGTAAATGCCATAGAGCAGCATCTTCGGACTAATTGTGCGAAGCTCTAAAAACTGCTTTTTTAGCTGTTCTGGTCGCAAGTAGAACTTCCGAAGCGCCCATGCCTGCATTTCAATTAGTCGTTTCGGATCGTATCCATGTGGATGATAGACCAGTCTATCTGGATCTGGGTTGAAGGTCGTATAATTTTCCCAGTCATCTCTAAACAGATCTTGCTGCCATCTATCGTCAAAGAGTTTGGACCCAGGAAACGGTACCGTAATGGCATACTTGGCAAAATCGAGTTCCAAATCACACGAGAACTCAACTGTTTCTCGAGTCATTTCTGGTGTTTCTCCCGGCATCCCAATCATGAACAACCCAACTGTTTGAAGCCCGGCATTCTTGGCATTTGCCACACCCTCTCTGACCTTCTTCGTGGTAATGTTCTTATTTACGTTGCCCAGAAGTAGATCCACACCAGACTCAATCCCCATCAACACACGGCGACAACCACCGTAGTACATCAGGTCGGCTGTTTCTTTATCCAGTCGATCACAACGGGTTTCCGATAACCACAAGCATCGTTTATCCAAACCTCGATAGACAATTTCATCACACAGTGGTTTCAAATCTTTTTTCACCAGTGGGAAAATTGGATCCACAAATCCAATCTGCTTCACTTTATATCGATCAACCAAGTACTCGTACTCATCGACAATTTTAATCGGATCTCGACGGCGATAGACTTTACCACCGGTATTGATCAAAGAACAATAGTCGCAGCGATATGGACATCCCCTAGACCCCGTCATCGTCAATACGGGCTTTGCAAAATCCGCAAAGGGCAACAAACCATACTTGTGATACGGAAACAAGTGCCACGCTGGATACGGCAGAGTGTCCAAATCAGTCAGAAGTCTACGATCCTTATTGGTAACAGGGGTGCCATCATCTCCCAGCCATGTCAGTCCATCCACACTCGAAAAATCTTTAAAGCCGTTTTCAAGCGCATCGACCAGCTCGCAAATCGTCTCTTCTCCATCATGATGTACTACAAAATCCGCCTTGTTTTCCAGTACAATATCCTTCGCGAACACCTCTGCGTGCACAGCGCCCCAAACAATCTTGACACTGGGCAATGCAGCCCGTATCATCTTCGATAGAGCAGAGCATATGGGTTCTGATGGTGTTAAAACAGTCATCCCCACCAAATCTGGTTGATACTCACGAACTCTTGATAGCACTTGCTCAGCATTGAATACTTCTGCAAACATATCTACAACAGCAACATCTGTCCCATGATTCTCTAGAGCACCAGCAATGTAGGCCAATCCTATACAAGGCATGGGTTCCAACAGTTTTGCAAAACGACCCAGTTTATTGAGGTTCATCGAAGGGTTGATCAACATGACACGCATAATGGCACTTCTCCTAAATATTTACCAGCGACGCTGTCTATCAAAACGACGACGATCGCGCTTGGTCGGTCGGCCCTTTCCTCGTTCAACACGAGGTGGTGCAATTTCTTTGGGTTGTTCAGGGGTTAGATCTTCATAAAGCGTCACAGCAAAAGAGGCCGGTCCACGCTTTTCAGCTAAGGATCGAACCTTCAAAATTTTTGCACCACCGGGCGTCAAAGCCCGAATCTCATCTCCAACCTTCACTTTTGAACTGGCCTTCGCTACATTCCCATTGATCTTCACGTGACCTGTATCACAGGTCTTCCCTGCGAGCGTACGGGTCTTAAACTTACGGGTGGCCCACAACCATTTATCTACTCTTACCTTAGTTAAAGTGGTGCCAAATTTTTCTGCGTCAGTCATCATACAAACAGTATAACCTGATTTTAGATCAACCCACTTCTCCACCGATGACACGCAAAAATTCATTGAGCTGTTTTATTTCATCCCTCAACCGAATCGCACCTTCAAAATCCAATTGAGCTGCTGCACTGTGCATCTCCTTTTTGAGTTGTTTGATTCGTCGCTGTAGACTGGGAATATCAACAGCTTCGTCTTCTGAAGGCGCTATCAATGCCTCCAAATCCGCCTCGGCATTGTCCATGAACAACTCTTCCAATGGAGACTGGAAGTCAGACTCAATCGGGCGGGGTTCTTGCCCATGCAATTCGTTGTAAGATCTCTGAATGTGACGGCGCCGATTGGTTTCATCGATGGCAGCTTTCATTGAAGCGGTGATGCGTTTGTGTTGTGAATATAAAATCACATGACCATCTATATTTCTAGCCGCTCGGCCCATCGTTTGAATGAGACTTGTTCGATTTCTCAAGAAGCCTTCTTTATCAGCATCTAAAATAGCGACCAAAGCCACTTCTGGCATGTCCAATCCTTCACGGAGCAGATTGATACCAATCAGAACATCATACTTGCCTTGCCTCAAATCACGAATGATTTCCACACGCTCAATCGTGGGAATATCTGAGTGAAGATAGGCCACTTTGATTCCCAACTCATCATAATAATTCGCTAGGTGTTCTGATTTTTTCTTGGTAAGGGTCGTGACTAGAACCCGTTGATTTCGAGCAACACGCATTTTGATTTCACCATACAAGTCGTCCACTTGTCCCTCTAAATCTCGCACTTCAATCGTCGGATCAAGCAAACCCGTTGGACGAATAATTTGCTCAACCACTTCCCCTTCTGTACGATCTAGTTCTCGATAAGCGGGCGTTGCCGAAACAAAAATCGTGTTGTTCAGTAGCTTAAAGAACTCTTCAGATTGAAGAGGACGGTTGTCCATAGCAGAAGGCAAACGAAAACCATAATCCACCAACGTTTGCTTGCGACTTCTATCTCCTTTGTACATGGCCAATACCTGAGGCAGCGTGACGTGACTCTCATCCATGACCAACAACCAGTCATCTGGAAAATATTCCAGCAGCGTCGGTGGCTGTTCCCCTGTGGATCTTCCCGACAGATGACGAGAATAATTTTCAATACCAGAACAAAATCCGGCGTTCCGAAGCATATCCAGATCATAATTGGTCCGTTCCTCAAGCCGTTGCTTCTCTACCAGCTTTCCTGCTTGCTCAAGTTCATTGAGTCGGTGTGAGAGTTCAATCTCTATATCTTCTATGGCCCGCTTGAGATTGTCTTGACCAGTAACGTAGTGAGATGCTGCAAATATACGAACCTGTCTAAGGTCTTTAATCTTGGCTCCCGTTAGTGGATCAAACACATAAATCGATTCAACTTCATCATCAAACAACTCGATTCGAATAGCGCGATCATCTTCAGAAGCCGGAAAAATATCAATGACGTCTCCGCGAACCCTGTATTTCCCACGATCAAACTCTATATCATTGTGTTCATAATTCATTTCCGTCAATCGAGTGATGATATTTCGATGACCCGCTTCTTCTCCAATGACCAAATAGAGCATCAAAGCCTGATAGGATTCTTTATCTCCAATACCATAAATGCAAGAAACACTTGAGACAATGATGACATCTTGGCGCTCTAAGAGAGCCTGTGTCGCAGAATGGCGGAGTTTATCAATCTGTTCATTGATACTCGAATCCTTTTGTATGTAATTATCTGTCGTTGGAACATACGCTTCTGGCTGATAATAATTGTAGTAAGAGACGAAATACTGAACTGCATTGTTTGGGAAAAATTTCTTAAGTTCGGCATACAATTGAGCCGCCAAAGTCTTGTTGTGAGCCAATACAAGCGTCGGCTTTTGAACCGTCTGAATCACTTGGGCAATGGTAAAGGTTTTACCGGTACCAGTGGCTCCCAATAAAACTTGAAAAGATTTGTCAGACTCTATACCATCGACCAATTCAGATATCGCTTTGGGCTGATCCCCCGCTGGTTCATACTTTGAATGAATTTGAAAAAGATGTTCCGACACAAAACCCTCCAGTAACTGCATGCTGTTCATACACGATTGTGTTTGACCTTCCAAATCAACAACCACAAATTCTTATGTGCAAACCGATTTTTGTCCCATTTTCGGATGGCAATTCTCAATCGGGTATGATAAAATTACATAAGTAAAAACCTAGGTTATACCTGAATAATTTCAATTAATCAAAATATACCGGTTTCTAAGATCGCGTTTTTCAATATATTGGTTTAATGGTTCAACCAATTTACCACTTGGTGTCCAGTTTGAGAGTCGATACTGAATATTATTTATGAGAGATGTGTAATGAAAAAGGTTCAATCCATTCGTGCAGTGGATCAAATTGTACAGACCCTAAGACAGCAAATACTCGAGGGAGTATACAGCATTGGTACACGTTTACCCGCAGAGCGAAGTTTATCCTCTGAACTGGGTGTCAATCGACTCACCCTTCGGGCCGCCATCAGCCATTTGGAAGCAGAAGGGCTCCTAAAAGCGCAACAAGGACAAGGCGTTACTGTATGTGATTTCCATCAAACAGCATCCTTGGAACTACTGAGGTATCTTCCACTAGATGAGCGTCTGTCCGAAGTACTGTCTTTACGACAGCTATTGCTTGCGGAAGCCGTCTCCCAAGCATGTAGTACGGCTAATGCCGCGGATATAAACAGACTCAAGTCGATAGCCGCTCAAC
>CAJWHX010000004.1 GCA_913040875.1 uncultured Pseudomonadota bacterium
TCAGACTTAATAAAGCAAAAAACACATGTTTTATTTAGAACAGAAAGTACGGCGATGCTCACATATCTATTTTTATCGGTATTGTTTGGTACTGTTGGAATCATGGTTTTTGAAAAGGGAGTCAACGAAAGCTTCGTGTCTCTCGGAGATGGTCTGTGGTGGTGCATCGTAACCATCACCACTGTTGGGTATGGAGATATGTATCCAATTACCATTGGTGGAAAACTGGTCGCTGTGAGCATTATGTTCGTTGGACTCAGTTTTTATGCCCTATTAACAGGCACAATATCAACCATTTTAATTGAACGAGCGCAACAGCTGGGAGATCGTGCAATGGATGTCAATATTTTAGAAGATCACATCGTCATCTGTGGATGGAATGATGACATATTCGATGTTCTTGAAACGCTCATGTGCAGCACCAATAGAAATATTCTGATCATTGCTGAGAATCCCCAGCAAGAGATTGCCAGTCCGCGTGTCATGCTCCTGCAAGGAAACCCCTCCAATAAAGAGATTCTCAAAACGGGTCAGATCGAAAGAGCCTTTTCTGCGATTATTTTATCAGAGAGACAAGAGGGACATTCTTCACAGGACACCGATGCCAAAAGTATCTTGATTGCTTTGGCGCTAAACATATGCAACCCCAGTTTACACACGACAATAGAGCTGCAAAACCCTGATAACATTGAACATGCCCAAAATGCTGGGGTCAAAGACTTTATTACAGCAACAGCCTATCAAGGGGCTCTTCTCGCGCAATCAGCATCTAGCCCAGGTGTAGCAAAGATCTTTGCAAAAATTTTCATTGATCCAGAGACGTACATTCACTATGTGCCAGTTCCAGAGTCGATGCTCAACCAACCATATATTTCTCTCATCCAGTTCTATGCTTCGAAACAAATGGGATCCATATTGGGCATCTCATGCAACGACCATATTGATCTCTCTCCCGATCCACAGACGAAAATGACCACCGAGCATAAAATATTAACGCTATCCACGTCTCAAACCACGTAATCGACATCCATCTTGCAAATGTACAATCAAACTCGATCACTCTAAGAGAATGCGTTGAATACTATCAAACCCTTCTTGCTCTGTAGGCGGTTGTAGACTTTGCGCCATTCGGTGAATCGTACTCTCCGGTACGGGCTCTCTGTTGCGCTTTTGATTACGGTCTATACAAATATCTATCGGTGTATCACAAAAGATCGCTTCAACACGATATCCCGCTCCTTTGGCGATGTGAAGAATCGCGGCGCGCATAATTGAAGAAGTAAATGTGGCATCCCACACCATCGTATGCTCTTGCAACAAACCATGACCAAATTGCTGATAACTTTTGGCCCATGCCTCTGCAGCCCTCTCAGGTGTCCACTCATAATTGTATTGCGACTCTAGTATGGAATCTGGACTGACAACTACCCAACTATCTTGTCGATTTCTACGAATCCAAGTACTCTTACCCGAACCTGGAATTCCAACCATCACATATATTTTTTTTTGTTCACTCATGATCTCACTAAAAAACGATCCGATTTTCAAAAGTACTATCGTTTAACAGGTATCCTACTCCAAACACCTCAACTACACAACGAATTTTGAAGATTTCTTCGGACAAATTTCGTTGTTCACCGTATCGTTTTCAAATCAACCAAATGTATGCCTAAACAGAAATTAATATCTGTAGCTATTGTTTGGGTGAATTAATATTTTTCGAAAAATATTTTTTGTAAACAAAATACGCCCCTATTGATGAACAGTGTTGTTTTTATTCTCTATATAAAAGGTCGTTGTTTATACATGGTTCTTTGACATCGCTATCTCATGTAGAAAACCTATTGGTGTACCGTACCCCTTAGGTATCCAATCAGTCATTGGTATGAACGATAGAAACCTCTATTTGGCTGGACGTCCATAAAGAATGGTTGCCCAGCCAAATAGCACTTTGTATTTTGAACTCATTCTACAACTTTACAACTTTTCTTTACCACAAATATGGAGTCTTCTTGACGGATTTCCCAACGCACCTCATCACAAACTGTATTGTACCAAACTTCACCGTATCGGCTACTCACCACCTGCTAAGCAGCGAACTCTTCAAAATTTTATTGAATCATACCTTACAACTATACTTTCCCGGAGACATACCCATGTCGTATGCCAAAAATCTTCTTGCAAAAAAACTTCTCAAAAATAAAGGCTTAAACCCATCATGGTTGAGTTCAGAAACGCCTCTGTCGAAAGAGCTTAAAACTTGGATCGTTGACACACTCACAAAGGACAATGATATGACCGACTTCGCAAACTCAAAAAATCCTTACCTCATCCTTCTTATTCTAAATTGCTGCCAAAACAACTATTCCTCAAGAAACGTAGATAAACTATTAAGCAGCAGAGATTGTCAAGATACGATCTCAGCAGTTGTCAGAAAACATTTCCCTGCGCATCACTCATACTATCAAGGAAATGAAATCACAGACCCAGAGACCCTTTGCTCTGCGGCTAGCACCATCTTGTTCTTCGAATTGGAGAGAAAGCAAGGTCTTAAAAATGAATGGATAACCTATGACGTCTCAAGAGTGATGGGTACTTTTGTTCTTTGGATCAAACACAGACTTCATGATCATATGAAGTCGAACAAGGATGATAAAACGATCTCAATGGGAGATATACAAAGAACCAATGACAGTGATATCAGAGGCAATCATGAAGATTCCGCCCAAGCAAAATCAACAGATCAAGACCTGGCTCAAGGAATCGATGATCTAATGATCGCTGAATCAGAAGAGCAAATGAAACAGCTGCTCAATGAGTTTGTCCTAAGCCTGCCGATCATCGCGATTACGCAAGCAGCCTCTCTGATTGAAAGTGGGAATGATTCTTGGAATCTCTTTATGAGACTCAACACCTTAAACCTGTTGCAGTGGTTGATGTCAAATCCATTGTACTGCGATAACGTCGATACTTTTGATTTCTTGTCTCAGTCTGCTGGTGTTCCGATCCAAACCATCCTCTTTTGGAAAAACAACCTATCCAATCTGATTGCCGACCTAAATTCCTCAGATAACTCTCAAGGTACCAAAGCGAAAGAGTACACCTTGTTAGCCTTTGATCCAAACATTGGCACCATCGAAGAACTTAGAAACTTGCCTGACATCAATAAACAAAGAGAAACATTGAGGAGAAGAAACAACAACACGCATGCCGGCGTGTACACATTGTGCCTTCTTGCCTGTCTGACGATTAAAGGTAGCAATCCCAGTGGTGTCACATTATTGGAATCCTTACTGGAATTCTATCATGACTTCGCAATGAAAATTGTGCCAGATGGGAGATGGTTACTGACAAAAGAACTGATGAAGTCCTGGGCCAATAGTGATGCTAGCATTGCCGAGGTCAAAGAAGACCTACTCAATGTGATTGCGCTGGTAAGATATGAATCCAGCTTTGAAGCGTTGAGCACCACGAAAAGAGCAAATGTATTCAAGATTCACAGAATCGTGAAAAGCATCGGTCATCAAATTGCGAGCGCGTCTTCTATTCCATTAGAGAGCAGATGATTGTAGCAGGATTGAAATGGAAAACTGGATTGAGAGTGTCTGTGAAACTGGGCACTCTCAACTGGTTCTTGTACCAACAGCTCAGTAAACTCCTGCTCATGTGTAGAAAATATATTTTTACACATTGTTTTTACAGATGTATAACATGATGGATAAAGATCAGTACATCTTCGATAGTAAGGATACTCTTAAGGATTGTTTCGAACATTTATATTGTTACAACACTGTATTTCAGATCGTTTTTTGTCAGAATTCATCCGATTGTCAAAATTACACCTGTTTAGATTGGTGTATATTACTTGTGTGCTCGCGCACGCATGAGAATACCAACTCAAACCCAAAACACCATAAGTGTACAAATGAAGAATTCTGACATTCACCGTCTGCTGACGTATGATCAAAGCAGTACAACAATCGCCAACCAAAATTATTTCTGTCAATTGCCGGCTACACTCTTGTATCCACAAGTTACACGTGCAGGTCTAGATGCATATCTTGAAACCATTGGGCGAGAATACATCACTCCATTAGATCTTCAAACTTGGCAACACATGCAGCTATTTTTGCTGGAACCAGAATGGCTTCAGGGCAGTACACGACGAAAACTACGCATTCGATTATATGATGTCCTGCGCGAGAATGAACACTTCATTCACAATATTATAGAACAATACAGCAACATCTCATTGTTTTCAAAATGTGTGGAAAAACAAGAGGCTCTTTTCTTTACTGTATGTGGGCTGTTAAAAGTTGCCGAACAGGCACAACAAACACAGCACTCCATCTTGCAATACAAAAATAGTCTTCTGCAAGACATCAAAGCAAGTCCAGTAGATTGGGCTTCTTTCATCAAAGGTGCCGATTGGCTACTCGAAGAGTTACAACAAGATTCTGGAATACTGATCACCTTCTTGCAACAGGTATCCGTCATCTCTTTACCGATGAAGGTACCCACTGACATGGTTCAAGAAGCGATGGCCATGTGGGTAGAGTCAGCATCCCATGACACATTAAAATCCACTGACCAAAATCTAAATCGTATCAATGATATGCTCAAAGATATCCTCGGTGACATCGCAGACGGAAAAAGACCAACGGATAAGACCTAGATGACCTAGGTCTTATTTAGACACTATGATTTGTTAATAGCGGATTTGTTGATCGTGATATCTCATATAGATCATAGGACCGTTGCCTATGTCAAAACTGTTTTAACCATTCAAACTCACAACTACTTTGACGCTGTAGCCTCAATGCCATCATGCATGTTGGGAAGATCATCCATTTTATGACTAGCCTTCAAACGTTCCTTAGAGGATAGCCCTTTCAAATCTTCTACAATCATGTACAGTGACGGAACGATAAGCAAAATAATACCCGTCGCAAATAGAACCCCAAATCCCAAAGAAATCGCCATCGGAATCAGAAATCTAGCCTGCAGTGATTTTTCTAAAATCATAGGTGCGAGACCTAAGAAGGTGGTCAGCGAAGTGAGTAAAATGGGTCTGAATCTTCGTTTGGCACCATTCATCACAGCCTGTATTGGACTCTCTCCGTTGGCGCGATAGTTGTTGGCGGCATCAATTAACACCAATGAATCATTGACCACTACACCTGTCAAGGCAACAATCCCAAACATAGAAATTACGGACAATGAAAACCCCATGATCATGTGACCTGCCACAGCACCAACAAACCCAAATGGAATGGCGGACATAATGATAAAAGGCTGAATGTAACTTTTAAACGGGATTGCAAGTAGACCATAAATTGCAAGTAGGGCCAATAGATAATTTTGTCCCAACGATGCCATTGTTTCTTGTTGATCGCGTTGCTCTCCAGCAAATCGCAACTCCAACTCTGGATATTTCTCTTTCAATGCAGGAAAGAGTGTGTTTTCGATGTCGGTTAGAACCTCGCGAGAAGAAGCAACCCCTGGAGCTAAATCTGCACGAACATTAATAGAGCGAACACCATCTTCACGTGTAATAGATGTTGGTGCTTGACCCCTAGAGCGTTTGGCAACCTGCTCTAGTGGAACAAATCCTCCTTGAGGCGTTCGAACTCGAATACTAGAAACATCATTTTCTACGGTTCGTTCAGATTTCGGCAAACGAACCATCGTTCGCCGTTCTAATCTGCCCACTTGCTCTCGCAAAGCTTCTGAACCAAAGAATGAAGACCGCAATTGACGAGCCAAATCACTACTGGTGAGTCCCAAACTTCGACCTTCTGGTAATATTTGATAATCAAGTTGCTGTTTCCCTGCAGAAAATGTGTTTTCAATGCTGATCAGGGAAGGATAGCCCCGTAACATCTGTGTCAATTCGTCAGATGCTGTGGCCAATGACTCAAAATTATCCGACGTCAATTTCACATCAACCGCTGCACCTGCACCAGGACCATCCAGATTGGTATTGTATTTAAGATTTTCCACACCTGGAAGTGGTGACATCTTTTCTTTAATTCGTCTAGAGAGTTCCTCAGCCCCGATGGTTCTATATTCAGCGGATACCATCTCAATGGTCACAGCTGTCAAATGAGAGCCTTTTGGCACACCTGTACGACCTAAGGGACCTGCGCCTACAGTCGAAAATACACCTTTAATAATATTCTTCTCTTCAATGTCTTCCAAGGCTGCCGTTATGGCAGATTCAATACTTCTTTGAACATGGGCTGTATTTTCTACGGGTGCACCATATGGCAATGTGGCAGAGATACTGATCCGATCACTTTCAATCTTAGGGAAAAATGAAAATGGCAAGAGCCCTCCACCAACTACACCTATAGAGATAAAGAAGAGTGCGATTGCGGTTGCAAAAGAAGCATATCGATTTCGAACCGCGGTATTCAGTATTCTGTCAAAAGGTCCTTGAATGAAACGATTCAACTTAATGGACATCCACTCGCGAGGGCGATTCATCATCTGTACAAAGGCCCCTGGGGGCTTATCAGACATGTGTCCTAAGTGAGCCGGCAATACGAAAAATGACTCAATCAATGAAAGCAACAGTACTGAAATAACGACAGTTGGAATTAGACCAAAGAACTTGCCCGACACTCCTGGGACCAACAACAACGGAGAAAATGCCGCTACTGAGGTTAACACTGCAAAAGTTACTGGAACCGCCATCTCACGAGCCCCTTCTACTGCTGCATCAATCCATGGAAGCCCCTTCTCACGTTTTTCAAAGATGTTTTCACCCACCACAATGGCATCGTCCACTACCAGTCCCAACGTCACAATATAAGCAAACAAAGAAATCATATTGATGGTCGCACCCGTCTGACCAAGCAAAATAAACGACCCCAAAAATGAAATGGGAATTCCCATAGCCACCCAAAACGCCAATCTGAATTCCAAAAACAATGCCAAGATACAAAACACCAAAATCAGACCCACACGAGCATTGTTCACCAACAACTGTATGCGTCCTTTCAAAATCTCAGACGTATCGTTCCAAACAGACACCGTAATCGTCGCTGGAAGCTCCGACTCCAGCTGAGATTTGTACAACTTAACTGCGTTTGCAACATCTGTGGGAGTTTGATCTCCCACACGATAAATGACCAACCGAACCGCTCGTTTACCATTGTAATAAGATTCTTCATCGGTATCTGTATAACCATCTGTGATTGTCGCAACATCACCCAGTCTAAGTTCAGCACCTTGAAAAGATGAGCGTATAATGAGGTCTTTAAAGTCATCAACACTTCTCTTACGATCTGCCACACGAACCAATATTTCTCCATTTGCCGTCTTTACACCACCACTGGGAAGTTCTAAAGAAGCAATCCGTATCTGAGTAGCTATATCGTCAAGGGTCAAGCCATGAGCCTCTAGAGTTAATTTAGGCACTTCAATACTCATCTCGAGATCTGGAACATCCACCACTTGAATTTGAGTGACATTTGGATCTTTTCGAATCTCCGAACGAGCTGCCTCTGCCAATTGTTGCAGTGTTTTCAAATCTTGATCGCCACTCAAAATCAAGGTGATCACTTCTCGTCTCAAGGATAATTCTTCTACTTGTGGCCTTTCTGCATCTTGAGGGAACGTTGTAATTCTATCTACAGCCGATTTGACATCGTTGCGTACCTTGTCAGTTTTGGCATCAGTTAACAACTCTACGATGATGGAACCTACATTCTCGGAAGCATTAGAATTAATGCGTTTAATCCCATCTATACCACGAAGTTGCTCCTCTACAGCAAGTACAATCCCTTGCTCTACTTCTTCTGGAGAGGCACCTGGGTATGGAACCGTGACCGCTATTATATCAATGCTAAACGCTGGAAAAACTTCTTGCTTCGTTTGCAACACACTAAAAAATCCAGCGAGCAACAACACCCCCATCAGAAGGTTTGATGCAACTGCATTTCGAGTCATCCATGCAATGGCACCGCTGACTGACTGATTATTGGAATCTTGATTGTCCATAAATTACACCTGAGAAATACAACGACGAAATGTACTTGAGTAGCCTACTGTTAGGACCTCTACTTCTGTACAAGTTCTAATGAGGCTCCATAAATCGGATACGACATAGATGTGGTGACAATTCGGTCTCCGGAACTGAGCCCATCTAGGAGAACCACATCGGATCGATCAAACCATCCCACTTTAACATTCTTACGGGCCAGTTTGTCTTCTGAATCTGCAATCAGTACATAGGACCCTTCACGAAGAGCCGTCGATGGAATTCGAACCGTGTTCATCACAGATTGTCCATTCAATTCCACATCGACATATGATCCAATCAGAAGTGGCAACCCTTCTCCACCCATCGGGTCATCAATCGCTATCAATAGATTTATGGTTCTAGCCTGTGGGTCCAATTCAGATTCTAGTCCCAAAACGTGACCCTCTTTATGCAACGTTACAGTATCTGAAATGGCGAATCGGACATCAGCCTTCGATCCAGTCTCTCCAGTAATGCCAGGCACATGCAAATTTGGCAGATGGGAGGTTGGCACCGACACTCGGACCTGGAACTGCTTGGTACCTTGAAGAGTCGCGACTGGACTCCCACCGACTACTTGTCCCACTTCAAGTTGCTCAGTCTTCACAATACAATCAAACGGAGCTTTCAATACAGTTCTCGCGAGTGATAACTCTGCTCTTTCAAGGCTCGCTTCCGCAGCGTCAACACCCAATTCTGCCAAACGTAACTGAGGTCTTCTCGAAGCAAGTTCTGGAGCATCCCCCTCATTTCCTAGCAACTCCCACTCTCGTTGAGCATCCAACTCTCGTTCCTTTTCAATGGTTAAATTGAGTTTGGCTTGTTCTACTCGACTATGTTCTCCTGCGACCGCTAGTTTGTAGTCTGCCTGTTCGACTTTGGCGATCACCTCACCTTTTCGGAATCGTCGACCTGCGCGTAACCCATCGGCAACGTACACAACCTTCCCTTGCACTTGCGGCACTAGATTGACCTGATGACTGGGTTGTACAACACCCGATACGTAGACTTTGACCACCTGTTCAGATTGTACAGCCTCAATTATTTCCACTTGTAATGGCGGTGGCACCACATCAACACGCTGTTCAGATTCTGCTGAGTTGATCAGCGCACCCATAACGGCTACTCCAACGCCAATGATACCCAATGGCAGAAGTGCTGTTTTGATGACAGTCGTAAGATTCATAAGAACTCCGAAGTACAAATATATCGAATTAATTTGAAGAAATAGTGAGAGATTGAATGGTTTGTAAGCGAATCCGCACCGCATCTCGATCGGTTTGCACTCGTGTCAGAGACGCCTGCTGGTACACTTGCTGAGTGGAGAGAACGGTAATATACGGTGTCAGTCCCTTTTGATACTGACGCCTTGCCTCTTGATACGCCTGCTCTGCTGCTGTGGACTGTGTCGATACCAGCTGTTGGATCTCCTGCTGCTGCCTTTCTACCAGCAACGTTTGAAGAATCTCTTGCTCAGCTTGTAAACGAGTCTTTTCAAGCGTTTGTTCAGCGATGACTAGACTGGCATTGGCAGACTCCAATGTCGCCCATTTGTTCCCGCCCTGAAAGAGAACCAGATTGACAGTCCCACCAGCAGACCAAGCGTCCAAGGTATTCCACTCAGAATCTTCTTCACCGCGATAGTTGGCCTGACGAGACAATTGACCATTCAGCGCCAATGTGGGCAACAGCTGTGTATATGCAGCGTATCGCCGCTTTTCGGCCGATTGAACTCTCTTTTGAGCCGCTTGAACATCCAACCTTCCAGAGACGATGGCTTCAATATTGACATCATCATACACAGAGAAAGATGGAAAATCTCCCTCATCAACCAAGCCAGACGTATCTGTAGCACTGCGACCCAGCAATACTGCAAGTCGCTGTTTCGACAATTCAAGCTGTTGGGCAATTCGAATAGTTTGTACCTTTAATGCCTCGACCTGCTGACGCTGTTGCAATACATCTAAAATCGTAGCATCATCCCTCTCTTGACGCATTACAGCTATATCCAGCATCGTTTGTGCAGATTGTGTCTGTGCTTCAACAATCTCATACTGCTCAAGCAGTGCCAGTACATCATAATAGGCATTAAAAATGGAAGTGGACAGCAAACGCAAAGCATTTACTCGATCCATCTCTGAAGCCTCAGCATCCAACACGGCAGCTTGGTGATTCGCTATCCCACCACCCCACACGTCCAAAGGCAATCCAGCCTGCAACGCCATGCTACCAGAGGTAAACAAGGATGATTCTTCATCCTCTTCTACAGGAGCATTCGGATTAGATGGAAACAAATCATCCAAACTGTCGAGGCCAAATCCAAATCCCAAAGCATCTGCTGGTTGAGTGTTCATAGACCCAACAAGAGAAAGTGTTGGTAAAAAAGAGGCTCGAAGTTGTTTGGAAATGCTCTCGGCTTGCTGAACACGCGCAAGAGAAATGGATACATCTGGTGCATTGCCCAATCCCTCTTCGACTAGAGATACCACATAAGGGTCCTCCCAGTTGTGCCACCACTGATGCGACGACCCAAGAATATCAGCATCTACCTCAGCATAGGCGAATGACTGTACCAACACTAACCAACATCCCATCATGGGTTCTCCTTTGGTTCCATCATTTTTTTTACAGGGGATAAGCCTTGCCACAAGACTTCAACGATCGATGACACGTAGTCTTCTTCCGTTTGTGTAAGTGTTGTGTCACGCAATAAATGAATTCGAATAGCCCGATGTTGCATCGATCCAATAAGCGTAAGGGCAATAGACTCCGGATGTACATCTTTCCTCATGCGCTCTTGATCCTGCAAATTTGCAATCCAATTGGTCAAATACTTGCGAGCCAACACCGGTGGTGCATCATCTGGAAGAGACTCATCAAATGCTAAACCTGAAGCATGTAAACAGGCAAATGATGGCAAGACCTCATCGAAAAATTTCAGCAACCGTAAACACAGCTGCTCCATTTGCTGTCGGACAGGGGTATCTGTCGGCCCCTCACAGAGAAGGTCTAGCAGCATCGTGGATTCTTTTAATGATGTTGACGGTAAAAGTATCGCCGTTTGCAACAAATTACTTTTCGAACCAAATCGTTTGAACAAAGTCGCCTGTGAAACGCCCAGCTGATCTGCAATAAACTGTGTCGACACCGATCCACCTTGTTCTATCAAGCAGCGTCGTACAGTCTGTAAAATCTCTTCGTCTGATACTTTTTTGGGTCTCATAGATCTCTAAGTAAGTGATTGATTACTTACTTACTACCCTAAAAAATATCGTAAACCAATTGAATTTACAAAATTTCAAATATAGTAGACCTACAACCTAGACATTACACCAAACGTTACACAAGTCCCGTAGTCTAGTTCGGTCTAGTTGAAAAATATTCCATGTTAAAATCAGCATGTAGTGACAAATTTGGTGTTCGCTACTGGGATGGTTGGAAACAATCATCCCTTTTTCATTGCCTTTCACCAAAAGAGTAGACTGTACCTATCCCGTTGATTACTCTGTCAGAATCGAAATCTGATTGGATTTAAGATTGAGACGGTGAAACCAAACCGTCTGTTGACGATATCTATCAAACAGCTGATCAACCTCCTGAACGGATAGATCCAACAACACTTTTCTTAGCTTGTTGCGCTCCCATGATATCCTAGCAACATCACTACCACTATTTCCGCCAAGAGATACCCATGCTTCCAAGGCCGTATTCGAATCAACCCACCCGGCACCCTGCTGTTTTTCCACAGCATACATCCACAAAACTCGAACCAACTCTCCTTGAACAGATACACTGTTTAGACCTGCTGAAAAAACTGCTTTTAATGATTTAGGGTATATATCCAACCGGAGTTTCTCATGAGAGAGCCGAAGCACGCTCTCAATTGAAGGAGCATAGTTTTGAGGCAACCAAAGTCTATATGCACCACCATTCCACACAAAAGACATCCCGTTCGTCAATATCGGACTCTCTGGTTCTACTCGATATCCTGCGTCTCCAACATACAACCCCTGAAACTCCGACGCTGGAATCAAGACACCTTCCGTCATCGATTCAACCATCGCTTCGGGAGGACTTCTATCAAACAATTCAAGCAGAACTATATTGGGGTTTCGAAAGTAAACACGATCTTGAAACGTACGCCATCCATGAGCCAACCGACCCCCTTTGCCTCGTGTATCTTCTTCTGAATTCAACGTGCGCCATACCCACTGGCCAGACATCCATCGAACCTCCAACCAAAATAACGGGAGATTGTTTACAGGAATGGTTCTGACTCCAAGCTCGGGACTTCTTCCAAATCCATTGCTTTCCAAAAGAGGAAGTCTCTTCACTCTGAGTCCGTATTTAAGCAATACCATTCCCACGTGTCACCTTTTACTGTTAAATTCGATGAGTAGTCTAGCCAATGCATTTGTATGCAATGATTAGATACTTACCTATAACATGGGTAATTTATTAGGCTCATATCTTTTTTGATAATATTAAACCCGCATACCATTGAGAGTCCATCATGCCACAGTTTCCACATACTCGCCTTCGAAGAAATCGCCAAACTGATTGGAATCGACGATTGGTTCAAGAAAATACTCTATCCACCAATGATTTCATATGGCCTTTATTCGTACATGATGGTGAGGATGATATTCCCATCCCGTCTCTCCCAGGTCAATATCGCTGGAGCATTGCCAGTCTTTGTGTACAGGCACAGAAGGCAGAGTCCTTTGGTATACCGGCTATCGCTTTGTTTCCTGCAACCCCTGCGAGCAAGAAAACTCCTGATGGGGAAGAAGCCTACAATCCAAGCAACCTCGTGTGCCGTGCCATGACGGCAATCCGTGAATGTACTCAAAACATTGGTATCATTTCGGATGTTGCTTTGGACCCATATACAACCCACGGTCAAGATGGACTTTTACGCGATAATGTAGTTGTCAATGATGAAACGCTTGAAGCCCTTTGCAAACAAGCGATCAATCAAGCGAAGGCTGGTTGCCACATCATCGCCCCTTCAGACATGATGGACGGTCGGATCGGTGCCATTCGCGAAGCGTTGGACCTAGAAGGCTTCCAAGACGTATCTATCATGGCTTACTCTGCCAAGTATGCATCCGCCTTCTACGGTCCATTCAGAGATGCTGTGGGCTCCAAAGGATCTCTTGGACAAGGAGACAAGCGAACCTATCAAATGAACCCTGCCAACGAATTGGAAGCCCTACATGAAGTGGAAATGGATATCGAAGAGGGGGCGGATATGGTCATGGTAAAACCCGGCATGCCCTACTTGGATATCTTGCATCAAGTCAAAACCCACTTTGCGAAACCCACCTTTGTCTACCAAGTGAGTGGTGAGTATGCGATGATGAAAGCGGCAGCACTCCAGGGATGGCTAGATTGGGATAAGTGCATTGAAGAGAGCCTCTTGGCATTCAAACGAGCTGGTGCTGACGGTATCCTGACCTATGCAGCACTCGAAATGGCAGAGAAAATGAATGTTTAGACATAAAACCTCCCTTATTTGGAAGAAAACACATTTGAGGAATGATAATGATTACAAAAGAATTATTTAAGTCACTTGCAACTATTTGGTTGAAATCAGAAAAAGGAAGACGTAAGTATCAACTTGCTGAAAAACTAGGTGTTTCAAAACAATATGTTAGTAGAGCATTTTCTAGCAATACTGATGAAATTGTATCAGGCAGACATATTCAAACTTTAATGGAACTAAATGATTGTGCCGTTATCCTGTATCCGAAAGGGTATTTTAAAATCGTGCCCATGAACTCAACACAAACAGTCATGGAAAATAAAGATGATTGAATGGAATTACCATGCAAAATGGAATTAGATACCAACTAAGTATTTTGGCTACTTATCTAAAGTAGAAAAGGAAGGCTAAGCCTTCCTTATTCATTGAACCGGATAACCAGCTCTACAACCTGAAGTAATGATTACTTACGGTCTTTGCCGAAGAACGGAGGGATGCTGTTTCCGCCTTGTGGCTTAGGAGTCGTTGGTGAACCAAACAATCCAGATCCACGTAAACCACCGGTTGGTGATCCACCACGTGGAGGCTGCGGAGATGGTCTAGTCGGAGGTGGTTGATTTGAAGAAGGCACTGCACTGTTTGGCTGCCAGCCTTCTTGGAAATCTGTTGCGATAACGGTCACGCGGACTTCATCGCCCATATCTTCGTCTACAATCCAGCCCCAAATCAAGTTTACGTCCTCATGCGCTTCTTCTTCGATCATTTGAGACGCTTCTGACATTTCCAACAGTCCAATGTTTGAAGAAGATGTGATGTTCACCAATACAGAACGAGCACCGGAGAGACTCACCTCAGAGAGCAATGGTGAATTGATGGCCATTTGGGCGGCGATCATCACACGATTGTCATTGGCGGCTTGCCCTACCCCCATGAGTGCAATGCCTTTGTCTTGCATGATCGACTTAACATCTGCAAAGTCGACGTTCACTTGACCGCTGATGTTGATCAAGTCGCTGACTCCTTTGACTGCCTGATACAATACACGATCTGCCTTTTCAAAGGCTTCACGAACAGACGTCTTCTCATTGGTAATAGCCAGCAAGCGCTGATTTGGAATCGTGATCAGTGTATCTACACACTGACGGAGATTTTCAATACCGAGATCGGCTTGTTTACGACGACGATTTCCTTCAAAGGAAAATGGGCGTGTGACAACAGCCACAGTCAACGCTCCGCATTCCTTAGCGATCTGCGCTACGATTGGTGCTGCACCCGTACCAGTTCCACCACCCATACCAGCTGCGATGAATACCATATCACAACCTTCAACAAGTTCTGTCAAACGCTCTCGATCTTCTAGGGCACATTCTCGACCTTTATCAGGGTCACCACCAGCTCCCAAACCATCCGACCCAAGCTGAAACTTTTGTACGGCTTTTGAACGCTGCAAGTCTTGGGCGTCGGTATTGACTACGATAAACTCAACCCCTTCCATCCCTTGAAGGATCATATTGTTAATGGCGTTACCACCGCCTCCACCGACTCCAACTACTCGAATTCTTGCCAACGGCTCTCGTTTTTCTTCTACCATTTCAAATCCCATGGTGTTCCTCTTATGTGAATGTTCGTTTGTTTCAATGTTCGGTTTCAATGTCGATGTCATATGATCGCCTGTAGATGGGTCTGCCTCCAAAACCAGCATCACCGAAGTTTTCGGATAACCGCTTTTAAACTATCTCAGTACAGGTTTGACAATCGCACAATTTGCACACATTAATATGCTGTGAATTATCCCATATTACAACTTGTTTCAACAGTTTTCTATGTGAACTTGATCAGAGAGACGAATCAAAAGCACAGACTGCGGTACTTCAATCATTTTGAATGTATCCAAGTTGCTCGAGTTTCTTCTTCGCCGCCTCATCCAATTCCACTCGATTGGCTTGTTGCTTTTCAATCGTTAATGCAGGGTCATTGGAAGACTCACCGCCCACCAAATACCACGGTCCTTGCTTTGTTCCTTCGGCATCCTGAAACAGAATCGATGCATCATAGGGCAATATCTGAAAGGACTCCCCCTTTTCAACGTTGAGCGTTCGACTGTGACGACCGTCTTTGAGCGCAATTGCCTTTGAAAGAACGACAGTACCTGAATCTTGAGCCGTCCAAGGTTTCCCCAAGAGTTCTTCTGTTCGTTTTTTAAAGGCAAAGGCGATCTCGGGTTCTGTACTGGAGATATCTGTAGTTTCTTTTAAATCTTCTTGTGTGTGAAACAATTCAGACTTTCCAGTATTAAGGTCCCACTCCAATCGATATCCACCCTCAAAGAGAGAAATCCGATTGGTTTTAAATCGAGTGGTTTCAGCCAGCATTGGACGTTCCGGCAATGCTCGTTCTCCAGCAAAATAAGCAGTCAAATCAATCCCGTCCGCTTGCAACTGTGTATCTCCCCATGCTGCTATGGTAGGAGCAACGTCGTGATTTCCTACCCAGCCAGAATCAATCACGCTCTTGGGTACACCCTTTCCAGACACGATCATTGGAATATGGAGTTGCTCACTGTACAGAGTGTGTGCGTGTCCCCAAGACCCTCTCTCCCAAAACTCTTCACCGTGATCTGCTGTGATGACCCAACGCAAATCAGAACGTTTGGCAGAAATCACATCTGAAAGCCTTTTCAATTGAGCATCGACATACAAAATCTCTTCATCGTATTGTGCAATTTGATGAGTCTTCTGAGCGGCTTTGACCTTCTTCTTTTTAAAGTGGAAGTAGTTTTTGTATTTTAGATCGCCCTTTTCAGGAGCGCGATCAAAAACCGTATCAAATGGAGCCGGAGCTTCATAAGCATAATGAACATCGTAAAAATGTAAGAACAAAAAGAGCGGCTTGTCTGCAGATTGTTTACCAAACCAATTCAGCGCAGTATCGATGATGTTTTCAGCATCTACCGTTCCAGAAAGATTCTTCTTTTCCGAGAGGAGATCGAAGTCTTCAAAGAAATCAAATCCCCTATCGAAGCCAAACAAGCTGGAAACATACATCGTCGACACAACTCCACCAGTTCCCCACCCCTTCTTTTGCAACTCCTCTGCCAAAATGGGAGTACTGGATGATAGAGACACAGAGTCATCCACAATGTGGTGCGTTGATGGCAGCTGTCCCGTTAACATCGTTGCGTGGGCTGGTAGTGTCCATGGGGAGGCTGAACGAGCATACTCAAAACGTGTTCCCGAATCTGCCAGTGTGTCTAAAAATGGAGATGTCTTTCGCTCATACCCATAAGAAGACAGGTGATCGGCTCGCAATGTATCAATACTGACCAAGACCACCATCGGTTGTTCACTGACGGGTGCTTCCTGTGTACAGCCAAGCAACCCACTCCAAAGACCAAGCAACGCTATATTCATTTCATTCCTCTCATTCTATATTTCTTCGTGTATTCAATCCTTACCAATGTCGCCATTGCACCCAAGCAGCAGGGAAAAACCACATCGTAAAGAAGACGACCAAACTACCACAGATTAGTGCGCTTGCTTTTCTGGGCATCGACGCATTCTTCCAATGACTCCCCCACTCCGTCACAAACCACGCCGCATAAATCATCAGCAGTGGCTCCAGTGGTACTCTGTATCGTGTGAGTCCTGCGAGTAAACTGATCGCCGCCACGTGATAGAGCCAAATCCCACTGATCAACAATCCGCGACCGCCTCGACCATAGAGAACCAATCCAATCGTTCCCAGCCAAAGCACCATCAAATTCCAACCGACGTTCACCGCAATGATCCCTTCATCCATCCAGCGAGGCAGTCCTTGCATGTTTCCCCAACGTAAATGACGCGTCAAAAAAGAATGTGGATTCATCATTTGAGCGATTCGGAGCGGGATTCGAGACACAAATTCCTTCGGATGAGCCTTAATCCAATCCACACCGGCTTTGGTTTGACACTTGTCTCGTTCAACCGGTTTTCGTTTGCTCGCACACGGTTCCCGACCGGGCTCTGTATGACGTTCAAAGGCGATATTACTGAGTGGACCATTGCCCCAGTCAAAAGCGATCGGTTCAAAATCGTTGTTCCCCAACCACATCATCTGACCCAGGGTCCTGTCTGAAATCATAAAAGAGTCAAACTTCTTCGAAGCATAGGTCGAATAAGGTCCCACCATCAAAATGGTTCCAAGCACGAGAGCCACACACTGTGTCCAAGCCAGTCTTAGCCGCCATCGTCTCCAAATAAGAGCTCCGCAGAATATGGGCAGCATGTATGTCGCTACACCTCGAAACAGTACACACATACCCACAATCAGACCTGTTATCGCCGCGTGTTTCATCGCTGTTTGAGTGGTTTGTTCTGCATCACGTGCTTTGTCAAACAGCCATACACCCGACAACAGTAAACCACCATATAAACATTCTGACCAAAGAGATTGAGCAAAGAATATTTGGGTGGGACTGAGGGCATACATCCACGCTGCCACTTTTCCGACTTTGGGGTTGGCAAAGCGTCTGCCCAAGTGAAAGAGCAGTGCCATGACTCCAACTGAGGCGATAGCCTGCGTCGTTTTAATCCCCGCACCATACCCCGTTAATCCTTCGTGTAGTGCAAGTAAAAAAGGATAGCCAGGAGCCCAAATCCATCCGTTGGATGCAGTCATCCCCTCGCCTTCCAAGATGCGCTCAGAAAGTCGCAAATAGGTACACTCGTCACGCACACATGGCCATGAAAGCCAAAGCATGACAGGAACTATTCGAAGCAAGAATCCAATGACCATAGCCCACCGAATAGATCTTCCTTCCTCTACACCGTGCAGAAAAACTGCCTGCTTCAACCACTCTTTGATACTCATCGACGCCTATTTAACCGATTGACTGCTTTTTTTCACGTACATACAAGGGTGTACACTGTCGTTTTTGCGTCTATACTAAATATAGAACGTCTCTTTTACTTTTACCTTTTACGGACGTTCGCTTTACCGTTCTCTCTGCTTTTCCAAAACTTTTATCCCAAATTATGGGTTTCTTCTGGATTTTAACATGTCTTTTTTCTCTTCTCCTTCACATATAAAGGGATGGTTCTTGGGATTGTTCCTACTCCTAGGTCAGTGGTTTACTCCATCCAGTGCACACGCCGAAGCACAATGGGTATCGACACCGGACCTCACACATATCCCGCACTGGACAGTGCCACTCGAAAGCAAAGCAGATTGGCTACGATCTTCAAGCCCCTATGCAGACATCTACGCCTCCGTAGAAGATGAAGCTGTTGCCCATGAACTGATGCGACATGCCCACACCGCCATCCCGAGAATCGCCAAGCAGCTGGGGGTTTCTACCGGTGGATCGATGCAAATCTATCTTGCCAACACACAGGCTGAATTTCAAGCAATGCAGCCATACGCTCCCCCTGATTGGGCAGACGGAACCGCCTGGCCAAAGAACGGCTGGATTTTCCTTCGATCACCTCGAATCCGTTCGGGATTGGCTGAACCCCTACACCAGGTTCTCGACCACGAGATTGTACACATCTTACTGGGGCGCGCTTTTGCCCATTACCCAGTCCCTCGGTGGCTTCAAGAAGGCGTCGCTCAAGTCGTTGCCGGTGAGTACACCCCCACCAAAGTCGATCAACTGGGAACATTTGCTGAACCGATGTCCTTTTTGGAACTTGCCAAAGGGTTCCCCGCAGACGCTCTACGTGCTCGCATGGCCTATGCACAATCTGCCAGTCTGGTTGCCTATCTGTTTCAAGCACACGGTACGCAAAGTCTGCAAATCCTGATTGAAGAGATGTCGCAAGGTAGAGAACTGGATGTGGCTCTCGTTCGCGCGACTGGTTTGACTCCGCAAGAACTGGATGTAGCATGGCAAGGGCGGACACTCTCGATGCCCTTATGGCTGCGTTCAATCAGCATTGATGGAACCCTTCTCGCGCTGATTGGCATTGTGATTTTACTGGGCTCATCTAGAAAGTACAAGCAATACCGCAAAGGCAATCACATGTGGGATGAAGAAGAACGGGTCCATCAAAAATTGGTTCAGGAAATCTCCACCTGGGACCGAACGATGCGTATCTGAATCATGACTCGAAACCGTCCACTGCTCTTTCGAATTGCCGGTCCAAGCAACAGTGGCAAAACCACATACTTAATGGCACTCATACGTCGGTTGAAAGAACACAACCTCAACGTCGCCACCATCAAACACTCCCATCATAAACTGGATGTAGTCTCTCGAAAAGATGGTCACAAACTGGGTACCCTCGCTCCAAACCTTACCGTGGGACAAGACCGAGTGATTCTGGATGAACCAGTTCAAACGCCTCCAAACCTGTTTGAACTCGTCGATCGTTTCTACTCAGATATGGGCGTGGTACTAGTGGAGAGTTGGCGGGAGGAGTCTATTCCAACGCTACTTATTGCCAACCCACCAACCAAATGGGTTGTGCCTGAAGGTGTGCTGGCTCGGACGACGGAGGTTGCGTCTGAGACGTTTGAGTCATTGCCGGTTTGGGGAATGAATGATGTGGTGGATTGGGTTTTGAATTCCAGTCGGTAAGTATACTTGCGGTGGCTTCGCCAAAGACTATCACCAATAGTCTTTAAGTCCTAAATTTTTGGGTTGATGATGATTGGCAATAATGATGGATGTATGTAGGTTATTACCGAATCGGTTTTGTGTGTTTTTGGAGTAAGATTTCAAAACTGGGAAAAAAGTGGGAAAAGAATGTCGTCCCACGACGTCCAGATC
>CAJWHX010000005.1 GCA_913040875.1 uncultured Pseudomonadota bacterium
TACTGCCCAGTTGAAGGTATGCCCGTAGGTCATTGGAAAGTGATTGCTGATCATGATGAACAATACAGGCAATGTGAAGTAATTGTTGTGAAATGAGCGAAGGGAACCCGCATCGCCAAGCGAGGTGTCTGGCTTTTCCCCCGCAATCATCGCATCCACCATCTTTCGCTGATTTGGAATGATCACGAAGAAGACATTGGCTGCCATCATCGTTCCCATCATCGCACCCACATGAATGTAGGCCGCCCGAGCTGCGAATACTTGGCTGAGACCAAAGGCAACGGCCGTCATTAGAGTAAACCCTATCGCTGTGAAAACGACCGGTTTCTTTGCCAAAGGGGATTTGCAGAGGAGGTCATACACCACCCAGCCACCAACCAGGCACGATATGGATATCCCAATCGCCATCCCAGAAGACATCTCTCGCACACTTGAATCCACCAGGTACATACTGGCATTGAAATAGTACACCACTGCGAGTAATGACACCCCCGTGATCCAAGTAAAGTAGGCTTCCCACTTAAACCAGTGCAACGTCTTTGGAAGTTCCTCTGGTGCACCTGCGTATTTGGACACCTGATAAAAATGTCCACCGTGCACCGCAAAGAGTTCCCCACTGATGCCCTTCCGTTCTTGTTCCGGTGGCCGAATATTGTGATTGAGCCAATTGAAATAAAATGATGTTCCAATCCACGCCGCTCCGGTAATCAAATGCAGCCAGCGAATCAACAAATTTAACCAATCAGCAATATAGCCTTCCATATATGATCTCCGATTGCTCCAATCATCTCTTATACTTGTACCATAAGAAGATGTTATAGTTGTCATTCTATTGCATCGAAGTGGAGTACAGATGTCCATTCCTTACTATCAAAACTTCCTATCCTCCGGATTGGTCCAGTACTTAATAAATGAATCGGAGTCGGTAGAAGGGATTCAAGACCTCTATGTAGCCAAAGGTCTACAAACGGAATTCCCAACCATAGAGACTGGCGAAGCACTCAAATTTGTCTGTCAATTGTACGAGCATACTAAGCCGCATTTAAAACGAATTCTGGCGCAAAGATCGATTGATCGAGCATTTATCGATGAAAAAACACTTCTCTGTAAAAGTCGGAATTCTGATATTGAGTTTCAATCAGCTGAATATCATACCGTCATTGGTGAAACGGATTCCAATGGACGCATTGTCATCGGACCGTTACCGAAAACATCAGACCGGAAGGCTGTAACCATCCCAGATTTTCTACAAGGGAATCAGGTCACGCTCTTCGGACCACCTGATACGATAAAGATGTCGATTAACGCTATGAACTCTCTACATCACCAACTCGTGAATGAAGACCCCTTTATTGGTGAACTTGTCAATGAATCTGGAGATGTACCAAGATGGGGAGCCGATAACGAAGATTCCAAAACACCGATTATGCGGAACTTCCTACACGCCTGTCAAAATCTAATGGGATGCTTTGATGAAAGTCTCTCCTTTTACGATGAACGCAAACAAAAGCAGTATTCTCTCAAAGACAGTCAGTTGGCCCGTCCCATCAAGCGGATTCCAGGTTTGGCTCTCCCCGATGGAAATCACATTTATAAGGGAGGCCCTCTTCCTTTACACCTCTATGATTTTGCGATGCACCTCTACCATAATTGGCACAATCCAAAGGCACTGATGTTCTATGTCCCCAAGCTAGAGAATGAAGAGGAAGCCCAATATGTACACGACCTGATTGAAACAGCTGAGAGCATGATCAAAGAGTTGCATCCAGAATATCAGATGGGCTCGATAGGACTATTCATCGTATTTGAAAACCCCAGAGCAATTTTCAGGATTGCAGAAATGGCTGAAAATCTCCATCCATATTTTGTCGGAGGTAGTCTCGGATGGCATGACTTCTTAGCGTCTGCTGCGAGACTCTTCAAACACGATGAAAACTATCGCATCCCTGTGAAAGCAGACCCCAATATCGTGATCAACCACATCAAAGAATCACACCTAATCCTCACAAAATCATTGAAGCCCATCGGTGGTATATCGATCGGAGGGATGTATGGAACCCTCTATGAAGAAGGCAACCCACTCTCTTTTGAACTCAGTATCATCGGATACATCAAGGATGTAGTTGCCCAGATGAAGCGCGGTTTAGATGGTTTTTGGGTGGCTCACCCCAACTTTGTTCGCATCGGAATAGCACTCGTTGCGGCATGGAGACGATATGAAACCAACCCTAAGGACAACTCCTTAGAACGTTTGGTGAAGATTCTGGTTCCCAATATCGAAGAGCAAGAACCATTGCTTCAATTTGTTTTTGGCGAAGATGTGGATGGACTTGAAGAGGATGATCCTCTATATTTGAGAAGTGTATTGGCTGCAGACATCGTTACATCAGACTTGATCGCCAACGATGATGAAGAAGAGGTTCGATACAACATCTTCCAAGCCCTGCAATACTTGGCAGATTGGCTGTGTGGAAATGGGTGTGTAGCACTACCAGCACAACTCACAACAGCAAAGGGCGAAAAGGTCTTTGTACGCATCATGGATGACTTAGCCACCACCGAACGGTCCAGATGGGAACTGTGGGCTGAAGTTCATCACGGGCGAGTCTCGATAGAAGAATTCGAACGGATTTTACAGGATGAAGCAGCTTTTATAGAGCAAGACATCGACACAGATAGCAAACGAATCCAAGTCCGGTGGCGTGGAGAAGCAGCCAGATGGTATCCTACGGCCATCGATATCCTTCGTCAATTGGTTACCGATCCCAATCCGGTGGAATTTGTTCCTGAGTTGCTTTTGCCGTTCACCTTTGATTCAATACGAAATGCTGAAGACCCTTTTGCATTGGTGAAACTACTGCATCCAAGGTATTCATAACCCCCATTCCGTACTGAGATTATTCAAGCCCAATCGATCATTATGACCCTTCAAGCACACCGCTCGGCCATTCTTCACTTCCTAGACCACCCTGAAAAGGTTGGTGTTGATGCATCCTTTCAGTATTTCGAGGACGGTCTCTTATTTGTAAAAGATGGCCGTGTTTCAAAATTGGGTTCTTTTGCTTCATTAAAGGAGTCTTTGACTGATGACGTCGAGTTCATCAATCATGAAAATGCGCTATTGATACCTGGGTTTATCGATACCCACATTCACTATCCTCAAACAGAGATGGTTGCCTCGTACGGAGAGCAGCTTCTTGAGTGGCTCAACAACTACACCTTTCCCGTAGAAGGCAAGTTTAAAGACAAAGAGTACGCTAAAGGCATCGCTGAAATCTTTGTACGAGAACTCCTTCGGGCAGGGACAACAACTGCACTCGTTTTTGGTACGGTCCACAAAGAATCCGTTGATGCATTCTTTGAAGTGGCACAGGCGAAAAACTTACGAATGATTGCCGGTAAAGTGATGATGGATCGACACGCACCTGATTTTCTACTGGATACTCCCGAGACTTCCTATATAGATTCCAAAGCCCTCATTGAAAGATGGCACAACAACGGACGGCTTCGATATGCTGTCACGCCAAGATTTGCCCCCACATCAACTCGTGCACAACTCGATCGTGCGGGACAGTTGCTATCTGAAGACCCCTCACTGTATTTGCACACTCACCTGTCTGAGAATCCAAATGAAATCGCTTGGGTCAAGGAGTTGTTTCCGGAATGCTCCACCTATCTGGACACCTATGACAATGCTGGGCTACTCGGCCGTCGTTCTGTATTTGCCCACTGTATCCACCTTGAAGATGCGGAATGGAAACGAATGGGAGAAACCCAATCTGGCATTGCGTTTTGCCCAACATCAAATTTGTTTTTGGGCTCGGGATTGTTCAACATCAAACGATCGATTGAAGAAAACATCAACGTTGGTATTGGTACAGACATCGGCGGTGGCACAAGTTTCTCCATCTTAGAAACTCTGAACGAAGCCTACAAAGTGATTCAGCTGCGCGGTGAGAAGCTGTCTCCTTTTACGTCCTTCTATTTGGCAACCTTAGGCGGTGCTGAAACGCTCGATCTCGCAGATACCATTGGGAACTTTGAGAGTGGTAAAGAAGCAGATTTCATCATATTGGATAAGGCTGCGACACCGCTTATGGACTTTCGAATGCAACAAACCACCAGTCTATTCGAAGAACTCTTTGTGTTATCTATGCTCGGAGATGACAGGACCATTCGTCAAACCTGGTCGATGGGGCAATTGGTTCATGAAAGGTGATACACTACGGTCAAATCTGATTTGACCAAATGACCAACGTACGTAAAACAAAAGGCAATTTTGACATATAGTTATACTGTGAAGAACATAGAACACAACAATCAAGTTCACCCCATATCTCCCAAACTGAGTCACTTCATATTTTGGAGCACCATTCTCTGTATTTGCTATGCAACGATACAAAATAAATTCGGCGCTACAACCGTCGGAGAATATGCCTTCTTCATCGGATTCTTTGTTGTCTGTCTTCTATGGCCTATGTGGATCGTAGCCGAAATGTTGCAAAGTAGAGTCCTGTATACATCTGAACAGATCGTGGCAAGTCGTCTGTTCTTAAAACCAGTCTCGATGAACCTCCTCGACATCCCAAAGATACAATTTCACAGCGGAAGAACCAACTATCGGTCGATAATTTTAACATTCAACAACCAAAAGGTCAGTGTGTCTACCAATCAAAAGGGCTTTTGGGATTTTGCTCGAATAATTGCTCAAAACGAACAACTCCAAGATAAAATCTCCTATGATTTCTTGAGCAGCAAAAATATATTCTGGATGTATGAAGATCAAGAGGGTCTGATGTCCGCTATTTGGATCTCTGACAACAAATAGCACTCCTCTTGTCTATACATCTCCTTGATTCTGTGTATCACTGGCAATCTTCCCGTCGACAAGCTGTACAATTCGTTTGGCGCGTTCCATCACGCGGTGGTCGTGGGTCGAAAATACAAAGGTCACCCCACGTTTTTGATTGAGGTCCTCCATCAAATCCAGCAAACTCTCGGCCGTTTCAGAATCGACGTTGGCCGTCGGCTCGTCTGCCAATACAACTGCAGGATTCGAGGCTATTGCACGGGCAATGGCAACTCGCTGCTGTTGTCCCCCCGATAGTTGATCTGGACGACGATGTTCCAACCCTTCCAATCCCACATCTTTGAGGACAGTCATGACGATTTCACGACGCTCTTTTTCCGGCATACCTTGAAGAGCCAGTACTGCTTCTGCATTTTCGTATGCCGATAGAACGGGCATGAGGTTGTATGCTTGAAACACAAATCCGATACGGTCTCGACGAAGGTGACTGCGGCCCTGTCTTCCCAATGTAGACAAATCTTTACCATCCACTGTAATGGTACCCTTCGTCGGAGAATCAAGAGCGCCAATCAAATTGAGTAAGGTACTCTTTCCAGAACCAGAAGGACCACAGATGGCTATGAACGCCCCCTTTTCTATGGTGAGGCTCACGCCTCTCAACGCATGTACATCAAGTTCACCTTGTCGATAATCTTTGGTTACATTCGATATATTGATAACTGTATTGCTCATAATTCCCCTCAAACAAGTTTGATAGACTCAACCGGTTCAACACGCCCTGCTTTCCACGCAGGATACAGACCTGCCGCCATTGTAGCTACAACAATGCACGCAACTATCAGCCAAGCATTCTCAGGATAGATTCCAACGGGCATCGTGGTATTGAACCCCACTCCACCAACCGATACATCCTGCTCAGCATATGCGGCTGACATATCAATGCCGTTTTCAGACAACCAACTGTAGGGCCAAGCCGTAATGAGAACCCCCAACACAAGGCCCATACCGGCTAGAAAGGCACTTTCCCACATCACCATCCGAAAAATTTGCTGAGTGGAGTACCCAATCGCTATTTGAATACCAAACTCTCTCATCCGTTCCATCACCGACATAAACAACGTATTAAAAATACCAGCGGTGACCAATAGAGCTATGATAATCAGAAAGAACACTCCGCCTCCCTTTTTCATCGCGACAAAGGTGTTCAAGTCCGGAGCAATCATATCCCAACTGGCAGCGGACAATCCATCATCCAGAGTTGGTGCCAAAGCATCTGCAACCAATCGACTTTCACGGTTGTCATCGAGGTAGAGTCCCAAATGGGTTGCTTCATCTGCTTCATAACCGAGCACCTCTCTTGCCTTATTGATGGGCAACAGAAACAAGGCAGCGTCAGCACCAGGAGAACCCGTCCCGATTGTTCCGGACAGTCTTCCCATTCCTGCAGTCAACTCTCCATTTTTATCCATCAGAGTGTACACAACCTTGTCACCCAATTCTGCACCTAGATTGGAAGCCAACACCTTTCCAAGAACAATTCCTTTGTCATTCGCAGTGCGATACATCTCCCCTTCAACGACACCCTCAATAAATTGGAGACTCATGTCATTTTCTTGTTCTGGATCATACGCAAGAAATGCAGCCCCAAAACTATCGTGGGAAGTTGCGAGCATCGCCTCTCCCATGACGCGATCAACAACATGGACCACACGTGAGTTGTTTTTGATGACTTCTCTCACTTCTGTCGTACGAACGGTCCGTGAAACAGACGGTTTTTCTTGATACTCATGATGCTGAACAACTACGTGCCCCGAGCCCAGTCGAGCAGCCGTATCAATAAACTCTTTAAACGTCATGTCTTGCATTGCGGTCATCAATATCGCCATGAAGAACCCAAATGCTATGGATATAAGTGTCAGAATCGTACGACGCTTGTGCCTCCACAGGTTCCGCCAAGCGATCTTTGCAAGATTGGGTCCGGACATCGTTGCCTCCTATCGGTGTCGCATCGCGCGAATCGGGTTTATAAAAGCGGCCTTAATTGCCGGATAGAGTACTGCCCCCATTGAAACAATCCACAACATAAAGAAGGGTCCAACACAGGACTTAGGCGTATATATGCCGTACCAAATTTCAGCCATTGCGACACCCATCGCGTCCATTCCGCCCATTGCCCCAGCATTTAATCCATGCACCGTTAGATACCACATACCCGGCAATGCAAGCAACAATCCAAGTATGGAAGCAACCAAAGTTTGAGTTGCGCCTTCCACCAAGATGAGTCCTAGAACTGTGAATGGACCAGCACCTATCGCTTTCAACACACCAAACTCTCGTATCCGTTCAAAAATTGCAGTGAGCATCGCATTGAGTATTAAAATTCCAACGGCAAGATAAATGATAAACGAGGCAATAAATGGAGCCACTTTTGCCAGTTCGAACATTTGAGCAACCGCCGGCATCAGTTGTTTCCAGGTGCGCACATCTTGACCCTCTGCAATATCCGTTGCAACAACAGCCGCCTCATCTAAGGAAAGGTCTCCTCGATTCAAGACAATTTGATGGACTCCGGTAGGAAAAACCATCAACTCTCTGAAAGCCTCCTCTGTCATCAGTACAGTCGAACGGTCTGTACTTTGAGCCACAGCGCCAAGAACACCACGTACAGTATACAAGCCATTTGCCATTGAACCATCTTTAGCCTGACTCACCAGCACCAGCTCTGACCCCTCTTTCACACCAAGATTACTCGCCAGTTTTCGACCCAATACAACGCCACTAGGATCTGCTGAATCTAGCCATTTACCATTGGTAACCTTTGTCGAAAGTTGACTAATTTGTTCATTACTCTCTACATCAATCGCTCTTAAAGAAACCCCCGCAGAAGATTCACCCGAGGCAGCAAGACCGCCACCAAGCAATCTTGGAGAAGCTGCAATCCCCGCTTCCTTCAATTGAATCAACAGAGCATCCGAATCTTCTATTGAAGTATACAGCGAGGGATTCTCTAAAAATCCCGAAGCGTGAATCTGAATATCACCCACCTCGTACTGAGTGACGCTCTGTTCCATACTGTTGATATACCCTGGCATGATCCCCGCATAGAGAAGCATCACCCAAAGTGCCAACGTCATCGCAGAAATGGTTACATATGTACGGCGTTTATTCCGCCATACGTTCCGCCAACCCATTTTGAAAACATTCATTTCCGTTCCTTTTCAGAGACTCTCGTTTCATCTGTAAGGGTATCATGTTCCAACATTTTTTACTGAAACCTGAACAGAATCAATAGTGCATATAGCGGTTTGACAATGATGATGTTGTATCGACTGGAATTTGTAAATACTCGTTTTTTTTATTTGCATATTTGTGCAAATGTGTAATACTTATACTATGCAAAATCAAGATGTACAAAAAATAGCTGACCTTCTCAAAGCACTCGGAGAGTTCAATCGACTCTCGTTGGTATACCAACTCTGTCAGTGTCAGACACCGCAAAATGCCATGTGCCTATGCAGTTGTTGCAGTGTCGACGCATCGGTCGTCTCAAGACATCTGAAAGTACTGAAACAAGAAGGCATCATTGAACTCGAAAAGAGTGGACGCGAAAGAATTTACTCGCTCAATCGTGAGTATGTTGCAAACAGCCTTCGAGAACTCGCCGATTTAATTGAACACAACCAACCCGTGGAGAAGCCATGAATACCCAATCTTGTAAGTGTGACTGTAATAATGACCAATGCTGTACCGAGCAGTCTTGCGCCTGTTGTGCGACCGAGTGCTGCTGTGCCTCAAATGAAATGGGTACCTTAGGAGTACTCAACATTCCGAGTATCCAGCTGTAATATCAGAAACTAATCTAAGATCCGGGCAGATCATCCCGAGACTTTGTTTATCCGTAGATTGATTTTACCCAATCGATCTTCGGATATCGAATTGTTGTCGAAATTCAACTGGGATTCCGTGTTGCTGATACCTTAGATTTAGTCCACCGTATTGATAATCGAGTCTATCAAGGAGACTATCTTCCTCGTGATTACTCTTCGCACTCAGTGTCTCTATCGACAAGTGCCGGTACTGCCTGGAATCTAAATGACGCAGAGAGAGCGTCCACTTCTCCATTGCCATCCAAATCTGTATCCAACTTGTTGGCCAGAAAGGTTAGCATGGCGTATCCAAAAGAAGGTCCAATCTCTGGGTCATTCAACACGACCTCTTCCAAGTCTGTATAGGTTACAGCACCACCGATTAAACCATCTGACAAAAGTAGCCCTTCTTCGTCAAAGGTACCCGTTATTTGAGCGTCCTGTAGCAACACTTCAGTGTTGGAAAAGCTCACCAAAAATCTGAACGAACCACTGTCTCCATAGAGCTGACCTTCTTGTATTGTGGCATTCAAGAACTGACTGTCTGCTGTATTGTCTTCAGTTAGACTTGAACAGGTAACTGTAAACTCAGACCCTTCGAAATTGTTGCTTTTATCTCCATCCGGATCATGACCCAGGAAGATATCAATATCAACAGCAGAATCGTTGGAATAGCCTTGAAAGTTTTGAAAGTCTAAGAGTAATAGCAATTCAGCTCGTTGAATGCTTCGTGCAATAAACTCATTGGGGTCTCCCCCAAGTACTGGACCAATATAGGGGTCTTCAAACAACAGTGCGAGTGCATTGTCAGGAGTGCCATCTCCATCCAAATCAAAACCTTCATCAGAACCAAGCATTTCAATCTCATTCATGACAAATTCAGGCTCAATTAAAGGTCTGGTATCTATCTCTACTTCCTTCCCCATTTCTTTATCAACAGTGCACACTGTAACCAGAATCGCCAAGACACCATACCGCATCATATTTTCCCCTCAATCATCTACAATTCAAGTGATTATTGAACCACCACTCGAATTCGATGGTTTAAAGAATCCGCAACAAAAATATTTCCTGAAGCATCTGTCGTTACAGAGCGGGGAATCTCAAACAAAGCTTCGTCTAAAGACCCATCTAGATAACCTGTTCCGGAACCAGTCAAGGTGCGGATCGTGGATAAATCCGACGACAACACACGCAATGAATCGTTGAATGCATCTGCAATCACAAGCTCACCAGCTGGAGTAAAGGCAATATCAAGAGGTGTATCAAAACGAGCTTCCATGCTTGGACCATTATCAAGACCGGTATTTCCCCAGTTCCTGCATAGACCTGCAACATTTTCAACGTTTCCATTGTGTACACGTCGAATACAGTGATCAAAACCGGTAATGAACAAATCTCCTTCAGGAGAGTATGCTAAGCCGAATGGAAGATACAGATTGGCTTCTAGAGCAGGCCCTTCGGTGGAAGGGGCATACTTCTCAGCGGTGCCGACAACTGTACTGACTTCACCCGTTGGAGATATTGAACGAATTGCACTGTTCCCCGCATCTGCAACCAAAAGATTGCCATTCGGATCTATCAATAGACTACGGGGATTCTCAAATAAAGCAGAGTCGCCATTTTGGTATCCATATTCGCCACAACTTCCAGCAAAGACAGAGGATACCAACCCTTCTACTTTGTAGATGCAATGTTGATCATAGTCAGAAATGTACATCACATCACCGTCAAAAGCAAGACCACTCGGTCCCACTGGCAATGTCCCTGAGATTGCCATGGTGGTAACCGTCCCATCCAGAGAAACTTCACGAATCTTGCCAGTTTTGGTATCCCCAACAATTAAGACACCATCTTCCCGCATTCTCACAACCTTTGGTTCACCAAAAGCGGCCTGTGTTCCCATTCCATCTATAGAATCATATTCTCCAGAACCTGCAATTGTTGACACACCAGTTTGAAAGTCTCCAGAGATATCTTCTTCTGTTTCTTCAACGGTGGTTTCGCTGTCGATTTCAGAACCAGTATCGGTGGATTTTTCACCACACGCAATAAGGGCTGTAAGGGTAAATACAATAGGGGGACGAGTAAACATTAGAGGCTCCTTAAATATATCGATTGTTATATTTGTGTATACTCTAATGTTATATGGATACACAACCCTGTTGCGCAAAAGACACATTCAGACCGTTTATTGTCTACTGATACCTTGAACTCCTTCAAGTTCATCCACTGAATATCACACGGAGTACCCAATAATTTTGTGGATCACACACCCAATTCTGTATAAATTAATCGGTTTTTTGGAACATATTCATATTTTAAAGCTGAACAGATGGACTGTTCTCAACTGGATTTTGAGTCGATGAAATTCATCGACACTCAATTTAAAAGCGGCTTCTACAAGTGTTGGCGTTTCCATTTGTAATCCTAAATTCATTGAGGCTAGATCTGTTCTCTCGCTTATTGTACTATAATTTTGTCGTGCATTCACTGCCAATGGAGATAATGATGTCTATACAACAGACCCTAGAGACATTTATTAAAGCTGAACTGATTTTCATACTAACGAAGTTGAAAGATGAAACCCATCATTCCTATTGGAAAAGATCTAAACTCATTGAGCAAGTATTACTGTACGACATTGAAGACGTCTTAAAAACATTCACTTCCAGTCAACTCAAGGATGGGTTGGAGCTGGCTGGGGAATCGACCACTGGGACAAAAGCCGAGCGATTGAAAAGATTGTCTTCTGTTTGGGGTTCCTCCGCAAAGAATTCAGATCGACCGGCGAACAGCATCAAAATCGAAGCGCTACTTCGTCAAGAGGGAGCTTTTTTTGAGCAAGGATTAGTCCTACTAGAATCAATGGATGACGAAACACAAAAAGATATCTTACAGGTGTTCGACGCCGAAGAAATCAAACCCTATTCAAATCGTCAGTTGTTTCGGCAAGGATTCTGTACAGAAGATTTTGAGGCCAAGGACCACTGGTCTTGGTATGAAAATGAACCCAAATTTGAGATGTGGAATCTCGCCTTGATGCTTCATCTACACATCAATAGTTCGGTCCTACAAAATACAACTTCTATTGACATCATGGCAATCAAGTCCATTCCCATGAGCTTTTGGACAACACTCATCCAAAAGGCTCCCCACATCAAAAGGATTCGCGTCCTCTTAGAACCAATACCAGAAATCGATGTTGCCTATGAGTTGAAACCATTCGTCTGTATTGAAACAGACGGTATTCTCGAAAAACTAGCGTCGCAAGAGGCCTGTGCTGAATGGAGTCTCGAAGAGTTTGCTTTAATCGAAGAAATGCCATGGATTGAAGAGTTGACCCTCACTTCTGATCCAAATCAGGTGCGCCCTTCGTATCTAGAAAAACTTGATTGCTATGTGATGGCATCACGTCACACTATAGATCCATTTCCGATCAAACCTCGTTATGACGATTGGTTTTGGGGAAGAAAATCCTACATCGATCTAAATTCCATTCGATACCCCAAACTGAGAAATGTTGTCATTCAACCAAATCAAACCCTGATGAGCGTGAACGCTTCTACTGCATCACTGGTGGATATTGAGATTCAAACATCACAAAACCTCCATATACTCAATATCGACTCACCCCTCCAACGCTTGTCTTTGGATACTGGAAGTAAGCGTCCGAATCTGAGAGAATTCTCTGTCAACACTGACTACTTAAAGGGCTTTACCCAACATCACTCTATGAGAGGTGGTCTGTTACCCAAATTCACATCTACCAATCCTACAAAAATCAAACACTACTTCAAAGAACAAAGACTCCATCACGTAATTATTATCAGTGAAGGTCAAATCGACGAGTACTTACAGAGCGTCTATGTTTACAACGAGGGTGAATCTCCTGTGGACTTCAAAGATCGGACTGGGTTTGAGTGGTCAACTTTTCCAAATCCAGGGGAACATTTTGGACTCGAGTTGGATGGGGATACGGTTAGTGCAGACCAGCTATCCTTTTCGTTCCCGTATTTCGTCGATGTATTGATTGACATGTTGCAAATGGAGAATGACTCGTCTAGTTTTACCGTAGATCCTGTTGAAATGGTTGATGACAATACAATACTTGCTTGTGGTCTTGTTGACAATGACAGTAATCACCCCTTTGCCATGACCTATCAATACCATGATCCCAGCAAACAAACGTTTCCAAACCCCTTTAATGGAATTATTCCGGGATATGGAGGTTCATACATAGAGATGATCAATCGGCCACAGAATTCAAATGCCCTTGTACAAGAAATCTCCGATGAACTGAGCATACGATTTGAAGACGATGAGATGCCATTTTTCATGAATGTCTATCAATACAGCCTGTTGGAATTGATTCCATATTGTACAGACGAAGAATTGAAACGAATTCAAGCGGTCTTACTATAGCCCACTAGACTTCACGCATGTCTAAATTTCACTAGAACATCTATATACAACAATCAGCCCCACTGTACAAACTACTTTGCAAGTAGTTCTACCACCTTATCTGACGGTTTACCATATAGTGGTTCACCACCCAGTGAGAACAATCCCAAGTCTCGCATTTGAGGTTGAAGATTCCCATTCAGATAACACAGATGCAGATAATCTTTCGCACCAGCATGGAATGCTCGGATAGACCTCAACACTTCAACTGTATCGATACTCATATAGCAATCATCTGGATCCCAATCGGTTTCATATGCCCATTTAGTTCGCGGATTACCACCACTTTTCAGCATCTCTTCAACCAGGACTTCAGCATTTGGTACAAGACAGGCCAAACAGGGTAACGTTGGACCATACTCAAAAGAATCAACATCTAGTGCCATTGAGAGAGGCTGATTGGGGTCCAATCCATCTTGTAAAGCGATTCGAACAGCGGATATATCCCCGGCTACAAGTTCTTCGATTGAAAAAGACATGGGTTTCCTTTCTGTACCTCATTATGTTGACAAGTCTATTATTTTCAGGATATCAAATTCGTAGGTAAACATGATACAAACATCGAGTCATCACCTAAATATATTCAATCGCATCGATAAAGGAGCATATCTATGACTGAAGAACAAATCGAACATATCAAAACCTTACTTGCTCATGAAGATTCTTCCTTTGTTCAACAAGGGTTGACTTTGCTAGAGACCGAAATCACCGCTGCAGAAACTCTCTGTGCATTCTTTGGTATCGAAGCACCCGATGGCTTTGACCCAATCGCTGAGCAGATCGTAGAATGGACACACTCAAGTATGGTTGTAGCGTGGATCGAACAGTTCGCGGTGCAACACGATATTGGGTTCATCAAAAGTCGTTCCCGACACTATCGAATCCGAATCAATCGAGGCTGGCAACTCACCTATCGAATGACAGAACTCACAAGAAAAGGGTATGAATTTTGGAGTCAGTCTGACTATAACTTGGATGAATATCTCATGAGATTTGATGACGGTACAAAAGATGCTTTCGACGTCCCAGCAGAGGCCAACTTCTGTACAGAAGACAACTGTGATGACGGATGGGAGACAGATTACAGTTTTAGTCCGAACTTAGAATACGAAAACCTACCGATCGAAATTCAAGAACGTTTTAGAGGTGAAACACTGGCGTCAATTTATTCTGGAAAACTATTTGATCTTGCAGATAAGGGCTCTGATATCACCATCCCCCCTAAAATGACATATACCGAAATTGTAGACTCTACTCCCATTAGCGACGACGATACGTTTATCATCATCAATTACCAATCCTGGAGACCTGGGTTGGGATATTTCCTCGATATTCATACCGAGTCGTCCTTCGACTTTGCCAAACTCCTGGTCAAACCTAAGTTCAGCACACTTCTAGGGGCTACAACGATTGATTCGTATTCCAGTGTCGAATACGACGATGTAGAGTTCGAAATCGAACTGGATGGCACTATGCTTGAGCGTTCGAGAACATATTGCAAACGCATTGCCAGCCCGCGGACACGTTGGGAACTTTACAGCCGCTCCTAAAGTACCGTTGAATTGTTTGAGACGAAAAATATTCCAAACCAATATAATAGCAACAACCTTTTCATTGGAGATTGAATATGGATGAAGCTAGACGACAGTATTTTAAAGATATCTTTTTCACGCAACCCAAAGAAAAGATTCCTTGGGACAAACAAGAGAAGTTTTGTACTGACTTGACTGCTGTACTGGATGAATTTGACCAAGAAGCATCTCTAGAAGACATTCGCGCCATCTTTTCTATACCGAAAAATACATACGATGCTGAGACCCTAAAGACAGCAGTTTCGGAGACCGTTTCTTCAGGACACATACTCTTGGCATTATACGGAACGCTATCTGGACTCGGAGTAGAAGAAACCAACTTAAGCAAGCTCGATGTTGGTGACTTCTGGGGATATGCTGGTAAATATGTACACGCTTACGGAAGGTCTGCACCGTTACCGAGATCAATTGGAAAGATGACCAATGTCACGGATGTCGATCTTTGTCTTGAACACTATGGAACCAGTGTGGTCACCCGCATTCCCAAAGAAATATGCAACTGGACCAAACTCCAAACGTTCAGCTTCGTAGGTTATTCCTTTGATCGATATGCCGAGGTATCTTGGACGAATTGTGTTGAAGCGTGGTCCGATTTAAAAGGCGTATATATCTCCGGTCATTGGATGGAGTCCAAAGATGATTATCAGTACATGATCGATAAGGCCCGTCGTCTTCGATCTGGCTGTACTGGTCGGGTGTCTATCCCATCAGACTAAAGTTGACTCCGTCACACAATCATTTCCATCTATACTAATCTCACCACACTATAGGAATCCATGAGCATGACCCCAGAAAATATCGTAAAAATCAACGAACTCTTAAACAACAACGTCACTTTCATGAAACAAGCATTCGAGCTATGTGAAACGCTTATCAAAACGGAAGAAGATGTCTGTACAATATTTGGTCTTCCAAGTGAGGGAGTCAATCTCGAATCTTTTGATGAGTTGCTTATCTTCTTTGAAGAACGCGACGGTGATATCGACTTCCCTGATGAAAAGTACTGTAATATGGCCGCTTATATTGAAACAAAAGTGACAATATTACGTGGTAAAGCAGAAAGTATCACAGATTGGGGCTACTATGAGACGATGGTGAGCATTGTCCCTTCACTGACAACCCAGTTCATCAACTTGAAAAGATTGGTTCTAGAACGCTTGGCTCTCAATGAATCGCCTGAATGGTTGGGACAGTTGGAAAACTTAGAAGATCTCAACTTAAACTATAGTGTCTTCTCAGATGAGATTGGCAATCTTACGAAGCTTAAAAAACTGGAATTGTGTGATCTCTACATCGAAACCTTTCCAAGTTGGATGACCGGTTTGACCAATCTGGAGTCGATATGGATGAATTGTAATGAGATCCGTTCTATTCCAGCGTCTATCGATCAGTTGACCAAGTTGAAAACCTTAGACCTAGGTTGGAATCCAATACAAAGTTTACCCGATTCTTTTGGAAACTTAACAGCACTGACCCACCTCGACCTGCGTAGTACTGAACTCACGTCTTTACCTGAATCATTTGCAAACCTGACCAATCTTGAGACGCTTTATCTTCCATTAAAAAGCAAAGATCTTCTGATTGACAAGATTGGTGATTTACCGGTAACCTGGAGTTAAGTTCTAACATAACAAAACGCACGGAAGACAACATGACATTTGAAACGCTAATACGCCAGTTGAACTTGACCGAAGCAAACCTACGGAAAAAATTGAATAAACTCTATGTACTAGAGGATTCACAGTTCAAGACGATACCTGAACTACTCGATGTCTTATTGACTAAGGAACCAGAGAAAATCTTAAAATCCTGTACGGTTAAAGAATTGAAAAACTTGCTCAAATTGATGGGAGAATCTGGGTCTGGTGGGAAGTCAGCTCTGATTGATCGAATCTTGGAAAACTGCGAATCCAGTGCTTTACCAGAAGATGGACCTGCATTTAAAATCTTCTCCTTGCTGTCTGCAAGTCCTGAACAAAATGCTCAAGGTTTTGTTCTGTTTGAATCCTTACCATCCGATACCCAAACGGAGATATTGAGTCATACGACGATTGAACAACGAGACGGCAGGAGTGCATACGTAGCACCATCGGGACTCTCTGTATCACCTTTCTTTATTTGGAAGATGCACCTTCTAGCCAACAGTGAGTCCTTTCAAAAAAGTACGAAAATGGCCATTGATGTCTTTGAAAATTGCTTTAATCAAGACACGCTTCAGTTGATTGCAAAAAGATGTCAGCATGTCAAAGAAATGCGCATGTATTTCTTGTCAAAGAATGCATTTGTAGCCGATGACTTCTATTCTCAACTCTCGAAGCTGTACACAAAGGGTGTCTTGAATGAAAAATATGTCCCCTTCATTGCCAAAATATCGGACGTAGAATCTCTGACGGTCATCGGGTCTTGTAGTGATTCGTATTATGACGACGTGAGACTGAAATTGGATGAATTGATTGGAAAATACGACACCTGTGAGTACATGTTGCTGAATCGTGTAGCCCACATCAACTGGGCGGATACCTTCCCATCCTTAACATCGCTCACAATTAAAGATTCTGATAAAATCCTAACCATGACATTGGACCTACCAAAACTTGAGCAGGTACACTTAGAAGGTCTCTCACGACTGCGAACGCTAGCGATAAAATCAACAATCAAAGCACTGTCTTTTGCTACATGTTCAAGTCTTCAGACATTTCACATCAACACCAAATCCCTGAGTAAATTGTCCTTGGATAAGATTCATGGTGGCTTTGCCTCGAAAACACATTTGAAGTCGAATAGAACCATCAAAAAATTCTTTAAAGACCTATCTGACGATCGCATTTATTTACAGGCTCAAGGGGAAGTGTTCAGAGGAGAGTTAGATGACTCGAGCCCTTATTATGATGAGGTCAATGAATACCTGGGTGGAAATTCAGAGTTTGTCGAAGAGTGTCCGTTAGCGTTTCAATGGGAAGGTGATATATACATTTTCTCCAAAACCGCCTTTTCAAGGTGTTGAGGTCTGAGATTCAGACCCAATCTGTTCCTGCGGAATGGTGTCACTCAAATGGTTTTGACGCTGCATATCGTATCCAAGAGTGTGGGGTAGACTTACACAGATTTGATGAAGATGGGTTGGATGTCGTCGCGCTAACCTGTAATTACTCTTCACAGATGTCATGGGGAGATGATCAATTACTAAACATCGACTCTCCAATCTTCCATGATTACCAAACGGTCCATCCCTTATACGCAGTGTTGAATTCTGTTATTGAACAAGTTTTCTGGCAAGTATTTTTTGATGACAGAGAACTCAAATCATCCGAAGTTGGAGATCCATGCATCTTAAGTTTCAGCACACAAGGATGGCTGTCTTGTTATTCCTCAAAGGAGGTACAGCAGTTACTCGATGCTGTAAAGAAACACAAATATCCTGTAGACGAGTAACATTCTGTGATTGCACTGGTTGGTTTCAATTCCATCAGATTGAGACTTGTTTTGATGGACACAGTGAAATAATCCGTATTCACCAAAAAAACACTACCCACTACCAACTTTTGATACAATGGTCTCACTCTGGGAGGATACATGAACGAGAATATTATTGGCTTATTATCAGGTGATAACGCGGACTTTATTCAGCAAGGGCTGGAATTAATAAAGGGGCTGAATCCCACTTCTGCAGAAGCGTTGTTTGCACTGTTGGGTATTCCTTCTGACAAAAGCAATCCAACCGACTTCGAGATGCACTTCAAAGAGTATCCCTGCCGAGGTTTGGTTTTACAAGAACTGTACCTGATGCTTGAATCCTTCGGTACCACATGGGCACTTGAGCGCGAACGTACTTTTGACATCAATCTAGATCAATACGATGGTCGTCCCTTTACCTATTGGATTGATACCGTTCCCAAAGCCTTCTATGAATATTGGGAAGCCAACGGTGGCATTCAGCAAAATGATGGTCTTTTTCAGTTTATTTATGGTTTGACAAGCAGTGATAACTGGCCGGAAGAAGCAAAAAAACACATTTCATCCGATAGACCGATGACATTAGAAGAGGCTCGAGCTACACTGGTAAAAATGAGAGAAGATGAGTGGATGTCCGGAAATCTGCCCGAAAATATCCCTGATGAGGCTTTTATCTTCCCCACAGAACACGGCATCTACCAGTTCAACAAAGTGGACCATGATTGGATCATGTTTTTGAATCCCGATCCAGAAGTGGAAGTTTTCGTGAGCGAACGCTACGCCTGTTCTGAGTGGGATGCAAAAACAAGATCTGTAATTTGTAAAACCTTCTTGAAGGATCTTGGAGACACCTTCCCCAATACATGGAAGCATATCCAGACAACGTTTGGAGTCGAACTTCGCGAAGAGGAATACTTCATGAACTCTTGGCAATCGGAAAAAGCGTCTCTCGGATGTAGCATAACGCTGAAGGGACCGTTTGATATGAATAAGTTTGCAATTCAATCGAAAGTGGACCACTACAATGGCATTGTCTTGACAGATGAGAGTTTCTCGTATGACAAGAAACCGCTGAAAGGAGATTGGCAATGCAATTCTGCCAACCCCTATCCACCCTCCCTACACAAAGGCTTGCCACATACCATGTTTGTCAAAAAGTTGGACACTGGAGAACACTTCGCCATCGATCCCACAACCAAAGAGTGGACTCCTCCCAATGAAGGCGACTTTGATCCGTTTGGAGACGATTCTCCCTTCAAGTGAAAGGAATTTTAACGAGCGCTCCTTGGACGATACATTCTCAACTTTCATTTTTCATTCTATGAGGCACACTCCAAAATGACTTCTCAATACTTCAATTTGATATGACGATAAGTTATTGGCTCCAACATAGAAGTATTGAAGTCGTTCAGTTGGGATAAATGAAGCTTTGATCTCTGTTATGTTGTTGCTATGGGCATATAGAAACTGAAGTTTGGTAAGTTGATTCAAGGTGCTTGGAAGCTGTGCCAATCGATTCCCACCCAAATGTAGTGTGTGGATCTCCCCACAATCACCGATACTATCCGGTATGTAAACAAGTCGATTTGCGCCTAAATTAACCTTCTCCAACTGAGAGCACCGTCCGATTGTTTCTGGTATCCTTTGGATTTCATTTCTTTGACAGGACAGTCTTTTCAATGAACAACATCCTCCGATTTCATTGGGAATATCTGTCAGTCGATTGTTATCGAGCGACAACTCTTCCAGTTGTGTCAGATAGCCGATACCTTTTGGCAACGATGTAATGTTGTTCTTTTGAACGACGAGCGTCTGTAACTTTCGCAGACGTCCAATTCCTTCAGGCAAAGCAGATAGACCACACCCAACCAGTTCTAGGCTCTGTAAATTGGTTAGTTCTAAAATCCCAGTCGGAAGATGATGCCCCCCTAATGTTTCTTGTATGACAAAGAGTGAACTGGTTTGTTGTGCCCAATCCACACCTCTGTGTGCCAAGGCTCCCAAC
>CAJWHX010000006.1 GCA_913040875.1 uncultured Pseudomonadota bacterium
TCGAGTCTCTTGATACTATCCAAAGGTGGTCCCAGTTTCGGAAGTAACTTTTGGTGAATTGGTATTCGTGATTGTATTGTTGAAACTTATCTTTTTCCAGCTTTGTCCCACGGCCAAGGTAAAAGGCCAATGCATCTCGACGTGGTTCCGAAGCCCAATCTTCAGAAGATATTTCTATATGGTGCATACGATATGCAAGGCTGGTTTTACTCAATCGATTAAACAGAGAGTATTGTTGTGCATCGTAGTTCTCTTTATCCGAAGGGACATCCCATTGTTCAAATATCAGCCATCCAAAGAAATCTGGTAGCGAACACATAGCGCCTTCTGCGATGGGTACTTGAGTTTGACCAACGAAATCTTTCAGGTATCCCCAGTTCTCTACCAGTGTTTCTTTGTAATACTTAGGGTCAACATAATTCTTGAGCGAGATGACAGTTCGATTTAAATCTGTTTGAAGTGGGTGGATGTCTTCAATTAATTGAACTAAACTCGTTGTCTTGTGATCAATCTGAACGATCAGTATGGCCTGGCCATCATTGGCCAACAACAGGTAGATATTGTTGATCTTATTTGTAGATTCAGATATTTGTTTGTGCTTAGCCTGATTGAAAAAATGAAGTTTTTGAAACTTGTTCTTTAGGGAGTGATGCAACTCCAACCAAAGATAGGTTGAACTGAGATCTGTGATGGGAGTGTCTACGAACTCGCCACATCGAAATCTGAAAGAACGCGATGAGCGGTCAAAACTTCGTTTTCCGATCTTACTTTTTAAACTCTCTAAACTTTCGTTAATGATACGTGCTCGATCTTCATCATTCTTAATGAAGACATCGCCGACCAACTGATTGATCTGCCAGACTGGATTTTGATTCGGCCCCCATGTGCGTCGCAATAATTCTTTTAAGTACAGTTCTTTTGAGTGGTGATATGTGTAACTGAAGAAGAGGGATGATGCGGGTTCTTTGGGTAACGTGATTTGTGAGAGACTTAGTTCAGTCATGAGCACTCCATGGCATTTGTAGTAGAATATTGATATTCTAGTGTGTCACCATTGACTGATCTACAAATATTTTGACTATCATTCTATAAAAATATGAATGACATTGTTATTCAGAGTTCTTAGACAACTGTTTGAGCAACAATAAAGTGTGTTGACAATCCAGCACATCTTCTGTTTGCGGATTGTAGAGCAAATAGAGTTCGAGCGCTTCTATTGACTCTGTATAGCGATGAAGTCGTCCCAAGATCACCGATCGGGTTCTATGCAACTCGGTAATGTTTGGTTGCAAGACCATGAGCCTTTCTAGTGAACGCAACATACCTTCGTACTGATTGAGTCTTTTGTGCGCATAAAAGATATTGTGACACACTCGGAGGACAATGCTTTGAGTGGAACTGGATTGTACACAGGCCTCGAAAGATTGTTCTACACCCCAGATTTCATGCCAAGCTCGGAGATCCTCTTCCACTAGAATGTTTCCAGAGTCGAATGGATCGATAAAAAACGGGCGTTCAGTGTGTGCGGGTTTAATCAGGAAGTGTTTGGGAAAACCGATTCCTTCGATCTCAATACCCAGTCGTTTGGCAACTTCTATGTAGATGACGCCGAGTATGATTGGTAGACCCTTGTTTCGCTCCAATACTCGATGTATCAATGAGTTTTGAGGGTGATAATAATCTTCCGTATCTCCTGAAAAGCCTAAGGTATGAAACAGATGCTGATTGATGCGACAAATTGAGTCCAGCATATCAGAGTGAGGGCGTAGATGAATTCCAGAGGCGATGGCATCAAACTGAGCGAGCAAGTTGTCTGGTGTCTTTGGATCTTCATCTTTGGCGATCCAGTACAACGCTTCATCTAAGGGGATGGTATTAGAGGCGCACAATGCCTGTAAGGCCAACTGTGCCTCTGATGGTTGGAAGGGATGCTGCATCTGAATTGAAACGCTCATGGTCGATTGAAAGCCGCCAAAGTGGAAATGGTGGGTTTGTTGATGGCGACTGGTATAGTCGGACCATAGCAATTCAATACCATCCCATCGAGTGGAAGCAAGTCGAGGTGGTGAAATAATTTTTCTCCAGTGACGATATCCATTTGTAAATTGTTCAATTTTTCGGTGGCTGCTTCCATAAATCGTTGCGCGGCATCCTCGGCGGTAAATACCGCTACGAGAGCACGTTGTTGGTGATCTGGTGCGAGAGCGACGTGGTTTTGACCATTGCCATCTTGTACGAGAGGCAGGTAGTAGGCGTCAAAATCTTTGAGTGCAGCCATAAAGTTGTCATCGTTGGATTGTGCTGCGAGGATACCTTCAATCTTTTGTGCCCGGTTCATACGGATCAGCGATGGAAATAGACCATCAGGAATTTGTAGGGCATGTTCGGTATGACCATCGATTACAATGGAGTCTACGAGTGGTAAATTTGCAAATAGCCACGTACTGGTGAATTCGATACTTCCAATCTCAGCATGATTGTGCTCAGTCAGATGGTCCTTGCTAGAGTAGATGTGAAGGTAATTTTTCTCTTTTGTCTGTTGGAGCAATGGTTGACCTTCGCGTGCCGGAACATACCACAGTGAATGTCCTACCAATAGCCGAAAGACTTCTGAGTGGTGGCTTGGATTGTCTTGAAAGGCAAGTAGAGATTCTGCAAGTGTGCTCATTCGGTCTCCTGTTGATTCTGTTTTGTGATATTACGTATCAAGGTTCGACTCAAAAGGACACTTGACTTGCGAAGACGATGTTGTTGTCTATTTCAGTCCATTCTCTGATGGTTCCACCATCTCGGATCCATTGGTGAATCGGGGTCCATTTGCTCGAACTGTGGGGCTCAGGTGGGTCAGAGAGAGTGGCAATTTGCTGTATCCGTTCTGTGAGTGCAGTGCTATGGATATTGAGCCCAGCGATGAACAGGGTGGGCGACTGTCCTGCTACGAGGATATTCCCAAGGTCGCTAAACAAGAGGGGGAGGGCGTCGAGTACATTAAAAGATGTTTGTCGTTTTGTTTCCAGATCCACACCGGTGTGCCATCGTGTTCCTTCGACCGTTGTTTCTGACCATTCAGCACCCTGTTTAATCCACCAGTCAATAGCCTCATTCCTCCACCCGCTCGATTCGGCTGTTTGAGCATTGATAGTACATCCGATAAGGCTGGCGCCTTCAAGTCTAGCTTGGGATAAATTGGCTCCTCGGAGATCAGCCCATCGAAGATCAGCCTGCTGAAAATTGGCGTGGTGTAAATTACAAAATCGAAAATTGACTCGGTGTAAGATCGCTCGCTGAAAAGAAGCCGAACGAAGATGGGCGTGGGCAAATGTTCCATTGCGGATATCTGAAGCGTTCAGACGGGCTTGCTCTAAATGACAGGAGACAAAGTTCCCACGGGTCAATTTGCACCGCTGTAAGTCCGCGTGATTGAGGTTGCAGTGTGCAAAGGTTGCATTGTGCAGCTCGCAATCTGGTGCCGCTAAATAAGATAGGTTGCGATAAACGGATCGGAAGTCATTGCACTGCTGCCCTCGAATATCGCAGTGAGCCCAATCTCCCAATGGTAAACCGAGTGCTCTAGAATTTCGTTTCCATGCCGCCAAAAGTGACTGACCACGGTATTTTGGACCATCAAGTGAATGCACGAGATCAGGCTTGGTGGGATTTAGTCATTGCGTCGACGAATCAACAGTAGACCCATCAACATAGCCATTGGTGATACATTCCACCCAAATCCGCCCATACTACACGCAAAGAGTCCCTTGTCCTCTTCAGCTTGTTCGGCTTCGAGTTTCTCAAAATAGTTTGGTTCGAGGATTCCAGTCTCGTCACACCAGACCCGCGAGCTACTTTCGCAGCCTTCGACCATTTTGGATTCGATCCAATCGCGGTAGAATTGAACTCTCGTATCGACACCACCAGTTTCGTTACAGTCGCTCATGTCATACGCGTGACTGGTGACGCCAACCAATCGAAGTCCGTCTGCACTCTCCCAAAAACTTGGACCACCTGAGTCACCGTGACACTTTCGAACATCACTTTCGACTTCACCGACTTTAAATTCATATGCTGCGATTTCAGAGATGAAGGATTCACCTTGTTGTTTGATCGCATAACTTCCAGAAGGTGGGGTCTCTTGTGGTCCAGTAGCAATCTGCTGTCCCCAGCCAACGACGCCAACCCAGTCTCCTTCCATCATCATGCTGTCTTCTTCTGCGGTGGGGAGGTAAGCCGGCTTGATGTCCAACACTGGTTCAGACAAAAACAGCAGTGCGATATCGTAATTCTCAGCAAGTCCTAGGTCCAGTCCGTTGATGTCAAAACTCTCATGTAATATCCATTCTGTTACGGGGATTGCATCTGTTGGAAGTTCTGGATCTTGTTGGCTACCGTCCCAGGTTGTGAGATCAGCTTGTCGAGTCCACCACATTTGCACATCTTCCATTGGAATTCCAAAAGAGATCACATCGGTGTCTACACAGTGTGCTGCCAATAGGACCACATCGGGTGCGATCAGCGTACTCGAGCATACAAAGGTGTCCAAAGGAAAATCAAAGATCACACCGTGTAAGAGCATCCCGCCGGTTGATGGGTAGTCATCCGCAATCGCCTCATCTCCATTGATGATGGGGGTTTCGAGTGTCGTTGCAGGAGTATTTCCTAGGATTTCTTCTGTTTCAACTGTCGGTGGCAGTGCAAAGGCTAAGGATGTCAAAGCAAGTGTCAGCATCAGGATCTCTCAAATGATGGGTTAGAATGGATGTAATTATTAGATACGGAATCTTAGATACGTGTAGTGGCATGCGTTACAAAGCCAAATTGGTCAGTATTGTTGTTCCAGTCTCTGAACTCTTCATTTCCACCACGAATTTTCCAATCGGAATCAATGGTCAAACAAGAAGAGATTCCGCCTCGTGGTCGCAAGCGCATCATTAAACGCAAGCGCGTCGGCTTGTATACGCTCATGATATCTTCAAACATGACGTTTGAGAGGCGTTCATAGGAAATGGGTTTGTCTCGGAAAGAGTCTTTGTACACTTTGAGAGACTTCAGTTCAATGGTCCATTTGCTTGGATAGAAGGTCAATAGAACCTCACCGAAGTCTGGTTGATTGATGACGCCCAAGAAGGTGAATTCGGGCATCAGAATTTTTTGCTCGTATGTGGAGTGTCCAGGGTTCGTTATCTTTTCCAATAGATGAGCCTGTGAGAAGTGGCTGTTTGGAAGTTCTGTATTCTCTTTTCGAGACAGTTCGTCTGCAGCAAGTCGTTCTCTTTTTAATGTTGCAAAGGCTTGTTTTCGCTCATCTATGCTCAACGTGCGTAGTTGTTCGATAGCCTTGTTGAAGTTGTCTTGTGACATCGTCCACTCCCAACAGTGTAATAGGATTCTGTTGGGCTATATATCATGCTTGTTCATCTTTCCAAACTTGAACGATGGCTTGACCATCTTCTGACATCCATCCGCGAAACATTCCACCGGTGTTGAACGGAAGTGCGACATTTCCACGACTATCCACCGCGATCAAGCCTCCGATGTCCTCTGGTAGTTCTTCAAATATGAGTCGTTGAGATGCAGTTTGCAAGTCCATTCCTCCAAATTCCATCATCGCCGATAGACGTCCAGCGACATTGGAGCGGATGAACAGCTCTCCATGCCCAGTAGCGGATACAGCACAGGTTTTGTTTTCAGCATAGGTTCCGGCACCGATCAAGGCTGAGTCACCGACTCGGCCAGGGTCTTTATTGCATAAGCCGCCCGTAGATGTTGCCGCTGCCAGATTGCCATGTGTATCCAATGCGACCGCCCCAACTGTTCCTTTGCAATTGTCTTTGCGCAATAGACCTGCTTTTGCCTTTTCGTGATCGAGGATAATCGTATTGTTGGCCTGAGCTTCTTTGAGTTGTTCTCGGCGATAGTCTGTTTTGAACCATTCTTTGTCTTGGCACACGAGATTTTGAGATCGGGCAAATTTGGTGAGGTGTTCGCCTATCAGCATGACGTACGGTGTTTCTGTCATGACTCTGTGAGCCGCCTCAATGGGGTTTTGGACAGAACTCGAACCACAAAGTGCGCCGGCATCTCCTGTCGCTCCGTCCATAATTGAAGCATCCATGTAGCACCCCCCGTCTGAAGCGAGTACAGCTCCACGACCAGCATTGAACAGCGGCGAGTCTTCCATCACTTTAACCGCCGCGACAACAGCATCGATAGCTTTACCACCATCTGCTAAGATTTTATGTGCCACTTCTAAAGATCGTTGTAAGTCTATACGGGCTTGGGACTCTCTTTCGGGTCCAAGATCTGCTGGGGTACTGAGTCCTGCCCCTCCATGAATGGCTATCGTGAACATGACAAATCCTCCTCGGGATCGATGGTGTACTTAAACTCTTCTTGTTTGGGTTCGACAGGCAGACGCAGGTCTTGCAGCCTCCCGGACCACAATGCGTGAACTGCCAAGAAGGATCGTTCGACGTTGGGGAGTTCATTGACCAGTATCCTCAATTCCTTCTCTACAGAATCCCCTTGCTCAAGACCTCTACGAACGGTAAGGTAGGTCGATGAGACCTCTTCTTCGGTGAGCAGATTGGTATTCCATTCACGGTTGGCGATGAGGCGCCGGATCTTATCCGTGATGGGCTGGCAAGAAATCTCTTCAATGTCTCGATGGGTTGCAGAGAGTCGACTTTGTTGATCCAAATGATGATACAAAAGTGCTCGTTGTTGAAGACCAATGATCTTTGGGTAGGGGTCCTGATGAGCACAGAGCGGAATCAATAACTCTTCTCCTTTTGTGAACTGTCCTTGTAAGATGTACCACTCAGCCAATATTGCGTGACTGACGACCCAAACATCAATGTTTGTGGATTTGGTCATCGAGATCAGTGTTGGAATGTCTGATGTGTGCACACGCTCAAATATGGATAGCAACCGTTGAACGGGTCCATCGTGTTGTAGTCGTAAAGATTGTAGCCAATCCGCATTTCTACGATACAATAGTCGTTCTTTTAAGTGTGGTATGTCGTGTCCACGTTCTTCTATCCGCATCAGTAATCGCCATTGATGCATTGTATTGGCTTTCGTATTGATCCAGTGTTCGGTTTCTAGAAGGACGTTTTCAGGGTGATGAAGGGCTTCAACACAGAGTTTGGCCCATTTTGGAAGGGAGTTCTGGTATTCGAACAGTTCGATCAGGCCCTTTTCATGTGGAATCAGATGCAAGCAAGCAGGGTGAGCAGCCCCAACATATAGATGCCAGAGCATGCCTTCTTTGCGAACCCAATGTGGAAGCTTTTCAAGCTGCTTGGTCAATTGTCGTCTGGACACGCCAGCGAATTTATGTAGTAGAGATGTAGAGGCTTTTCCACCCAAGCAAGCAAGGACATAGAACGCACGTTGTGTAGCCTCCGGTAGATGCTGCAAATAGTGCCAAACCTGTTCGTGGTACTCATCCGGTATCCATTGTCCTTCCTGGGCAAAAGAATAGGCGAAGCGATTGATGAGTGCAGGGTCACCCCCAGATAGAGACAATAGATGCAGAGCGTACACATCTGGAGAGAGATTGTTTTGTTGGAGCGTATTGCAAACGTGGGATATGACAGGCGGCCCACTTGTCTCCGGATACGTATCCTCTGGAACTGGTAGGCATTTTCTTAGTCTGTCTGCAAACGCATATCCATTGAGTGGTCGTTGGGTTGGGTCTGGTGAGAGTGCTTCTAACAGAAGTGTTCTCAGTGGCGCGGGAAGTCTTTTTGATATGTTTGGAGCGGTTTTCCGTCTGTGCGAGGATTCTTTGTCATTGTCGACACGTTCAAACACCGGCTTATTGGTGATCATTCTGTGCAGGACACCAGCCATGGCATAAACATCGACGGTTGCATCTAGCTTCAGCCCATCGTGCTGTTCTGGCGGAGCGTAGGAACGTGTCCCAAAAAACTTACCGGTACCGGTACTGCTGAGAGCCCGCGCTAGCTCAAAATCAATAAGGTGCGGAATTCCCTGACTGTCCACCAAGATGTTGTTCGACTTGATGTCCCCATGGATCCACTTCATTTGATGTAAAGAACCGAAAGCCTCTGAGATCTTGATCGCGATCTGCAAGCATTTATAGAGTCGTTGACTGCCGTACAAAGAGCGAACATGTCCAGTGGCGGATTTCCCATCGATGAGTTCCAACACCAAATAGCTCCACCCCTCATTCAGCAAACCAAACTCATAGACGCTGACCAAAGAAGGGTGCGGAAATTCATTTAAGATTTTGTATTCCTGCATGAATCGAAGTCTTTTTCGAGGTCTGCGTTGAATCTTAATGGCAACCGAACGCTTGAAAGGGTCCACTCCTAAGAATACTTCACCAGACCCCCCTCTACCTAGGCTTTCAAGAACTCGATAACGCTGTAGACGACTGAATGACATGATATTGTACTGCTCTGATGGACAAGGTGGAGGTTGACGAATCAATAGATTTAACGTTTGGGATGATCTCAATCAAGTTATCCCAATTGGGGTTGAAAAATCATCAATTTTCTACAGGTCTTGATCATGGCTGTTTTAAGAGTCTACAGGTTGTGGTTGTTTGTAGAGGACTTTATTGGTCTGCAATGATGGATTCCAAAAACGGCAAAGTGAGACTGTGCAGTTTTGGTATATCCTCGACGATTCGTTTGGTGAGAGTTCTGTGAATGCCATCCATAGTCTTGAGGATACTCTGGAGTTGCTGTATTTGTGTTGGGGACAACGAATCGGGTTGTGCTGACCAACATTGCAAGGCGCGTGCAAAATCACTCATGGCTGCATCATCTTGATTGAGACGATGCCAAGCCAACGCTCTATTGGCCCAGTGCTGAGGGATAGCGGGGTTTTGTTCCAGTCGACGAGTTAAACCTTTGATTCTGGTGTGTTCACTTGGGTCTGGGGATACTCGTGATTGTTGAGAGAGTAGTTCAAGTTCTCTTGTGACAAAATATTGTCTCAAGTCTATAGGAGAGAGATGAGGGTGTATCAATAGATCGAGCTCTTTTTGCATACTAGAGAGGTGTGCAAGAAATATTTCATGACTCATAAGTTTACTCTTTACCACTAGATACATCGCTTAGTCTAGCAGTTAAATCCATGATGCTAAGCATCCCTTCTTCACGTTGCTGAAGCAGTCCTTCGATGTTCTGTTGCAGATGTTTGGACTTTCTTTGTAGTCCATCGACTTCTTCTTGTAGAGTGTTGCACTGGTTGTGCTGCTCTATTAACGTTTGTTCAAGTGTATTTTTTGTGTCGACCAACAGGTCATATTGAGTTTGCAGTGTATTTGACTCTTCCTCTAGAGAAGCAGTGGTAACGATCAATGACTGGTGGTGTTGACGAGCGGCAGAAACGGCGTTTTGGAGAGCGGTCAGTTTGTATTGTTGCGACGCATTCGAGTGTTGAAGTTGTTCTTGCTCCACTTCTAGACGAATGAGTTCTTTGGTGTTGTGTTCATTTCGAGCCAAGTGCCTAGTTAGTTTGAGGCTTCGAGTTTTCACTTCTTCTACGAGTGTTGTCTCGAGTGACTCTAGGGGAGCCGCATCGAGTTGCCCAGATTTTATCTGTGCATCCAATTGATAGAGTTCGTGCAATTGTTGTTCGAGTCGTTGCTGAATAGCCAGCTGTATTTCTGTGATGTTTTTCATGCCATCCTCTGCAAATTATACATACAGTGTAACATGACACATCATTCGTTGAACATTCAACTGAGTTGCTTTGAAATAAAAGGTGTGGTAGAAACTCAAGGTTTTTCACAGATTTGATCACACAAAGGCAAAAAATACTGATATCTGTATGGGGATCAGATACGAATTGTATATACTTTTGACTTGAATGGCTCATTGGAGATTGTATGGCTCAGGTTCCCGTACTCGTAGTGATAGAAGGTCCGTTGACAGGACATCGATTTGCATTGGCAGAAGGCGATGGCAATACCATAGGACGCTCTGAAGACTGTACGATTATTATTCCAGATCCAGATGTGTCCAGATTGCATGCTCGACTCATTCTTCGCAATGACGCCGTTTGGGTGCAAGATGAAAATTCACGCAATGCAATTTTTGTGAATGACAAACGCGTGGTTAGAAGACCAGAGGAATTACGCCCAGGTGGGTTGGTCCGGTTGGGCGATGGGCCACATGTATTCACTCTAGAGCTCGATGATGGTGATGATTCCTCATTGGTGATTCCGATTGACACTTCAGAAGAAAAACCTTCAATGACGATGTGGATTGTTATGGTGGCTCTGTTGGTGTTGTCTTTGGCTGTCGTTTTGTTGATGCGTTCGTAACAACGTATCGTACCAACGTTAACGTATGAGTTTTTTGTACTTGGCAATACTCTTAGCAGAGGGGAATGACAAAACGCCGCTTGCTGCTTATGTTGGGCATGAAGATCCGTATGTTCATATTAGAGCGTTGGAAACCCTGATAGAACTAGGGATCGAATCGGAAGACCAGATTATGGTGGGATGGTTGGCCTCGGACCTTCATACTAGAGAACGATTGGCAAATGCTCTCTATTTAATGGATAACAACGTAGGCTTAAAATATGGGTGGTCGGTCGATCTATCAGATCAGGAACGGTGTCGATTGGCGCTTCGACTGTCGACAATGGGTCAGACCACAGAAATGATATCCGCAGCATCGGCCCCCGTTGTAGAAGGTCCATCATGGCCCGTATTTTCACAGGGGACATTAGAGGATAAGTGGACCTGTGCCATTGCTTCACATGTGCTGTTGTCTGTGGACGCGCCGTTGGACTCATTGCTTGAACGTGGTGATTTTCCATTTTCGATGCCTTTTGTCTGGGATGTGTATGCTTTTGCCACTGAAGATACCTTACAAAAGATGCTCGTAGAGATGGAATGGGTTGAAGAGGGGCTCAGGGCTCCTTTGTGGACAGCACTCCACTTGAACGCCTCGACTGTAGATGAATACCGTGTGCACCAGAGTTACCTCTCTCAGATTGATGATTGGTCCATTGGAGAGTGCTTAGATGCAGCCGAGTTTGTCTGGGCAGTGGGGGGTGAAAACGCCAATCAGAAGAACGCCGCGATGGAGACTTTGTCTGCTCTCCAAAAGCATTCTACAACCTGTAAAAGTTGGACCCAAATCGCAAAGACTTCTCTACGGCATCGGCTTCCTCGATCTGTGTTAAAGATGGCTACCGATATTCGTGCCGATAAAGATGACGTCTATTCGTCTTTGAGGCTGGTATCGGAACGTCAGGTGTTGACCAAAAGAGAGATCCGTAAGGTCAAAAGGTATCTGTCTCCATTGCTACAACAAGACCTGGAGGCCCCCATATTGATTGAACTCTTAAGGGGGCTGCACCTGTGGTTTGATTCTTCCGACTCTGAAATGATCAGCCGCTTAAACGACCTCGAGAGAAAAACGACAGATCCGATTGTTTTGGTTGAGTTATCGATTGTTCAAGCCAGAGTTCAAGATTCTACTGAGTGAACGACTGGACCTTTAAATATAGAGTCGTACAAAAAACAGATACTTGATACAATCTTAGGCAAATACAGTTAGAGAGTAGCAGTTTTGAAGGAGTTAAAGATGCAATTGGATTGGGTGGAAGAGTTAAAAGTACGTTTTGTATCGGGTGAGAATGTAATTTTCTTGCTGCATGGAAATGTGAACGATCTGTTTCCCTTTTACGATGAAGGGACAGACAAGCATGTGTTTTGTTCATTGACAGAGTATCTTTGTCGCATGCTCAAAGGGACAAAAGATCTCATTGTAGATTTCAACCTGAGTGAAGGATTTGAACTGCATACATCCAGTAAAAATCAGTCCTCTTGGATAGCAAAAAAATTAGAGACTTTAAACGTGATAGGTCCCTCGATTTATCGCTCGTTTCAAGAGATCGAAAAGATGGTTCAAGATCCCTCTAGAAATGTTGGGGTATTGCTCAATTATTGTGAAACATTGCTTCCCGATCAACCCGTTGACAACATGTCGGAGCAGGCGCGTAGTAGCTTGGTTAAGGTTTTGCAGTGGACTCAGGACCCAGAACTCGCGGAGTCAAACAACATTATCATTCTCAGCACGGAACACCTGAGTATGGTTCACAGACGATTTTTGGCGTCTAGCCAAGTGGCTTTGTTGAATGTTTCGTTGCCTTCCACAGGAGTTGTTCGTCAGTTTGTAGCAGAATATCAGCGTACACATAAAACGGTTGACTTTTCGATGGGTGAGGAGCGCTTTGCAGAACTGTGTGGTGGATTGACTCTTATGCAGATTCAAGGCATCCTAAAGCGCGCTCAGCAAAAGGATACTTCAATCGATTTTCGCCTGATCAATGAACGTAAAAAGAAGATCGTTGAGCAAGAGTGTCAAGGGCTGGTGGAATTTGTATCGCCCAAACACGATTTCTCACATGTTGGTGGTGCCGATGGTCTCAAAGCAGAGCTGTTGCGGGTTGCAGACGCCATTAAAAAAGGACGTCGATCACAGGTACCGATGGGTATGTTGTTTGTAGGACCGATGGGGACAGGGAAAACGTATATTGCAGAGGCTTTTGCCGGTGAGAGTGGGTTGACTTGTATCAAGCTCAAAAACTTTCGTGAGAAATGGGTGGGATCGACAGAGAGTAATTTCGAGAAGATTTTGCAGGTTGTGAAAGGGTTGGGAAATGTGCTCCTCATAATTGACGAGGCAGATAGATCTCTCAGTTCTGGTGGTGGTGATGGTGGTGTGGATTCGCGCGTGATTGCCAAGCTTAAAGAGTTTATGAGTGATACAACTCATCGAGGCCGAATTGTAGTAGTCATGATGACCAATCGACCCGATAAAATAGACATTGATCTCAAAAGACCAGGTCGACTGGACAACAAGATCCCATTCTTTCTACCTGAGGATGAAGATGTGTGTCTCGCCATATTGAAGGCACAGGTTCGGAAACACAAAGTGGAACTCGTTGAAGATATCGATTGGGATGCCGTGAAGCCAAGTTTAAAAGGATATTCCGCGGCAGAGATTGAGGCTGTATTGCTGGCCGCAGTTCGTGTGGCAGTTGTGGAGAGCGATGCGGACAATCCAGTGATTGATGGTTCTCATATTGCAGCTGCAATCCTCGATGTGGTTCCCACTCGAGACTTTAGAATGATAGAATATATGGAGATGCTGGCCGTGTTTGAGTCTTCCTCTAGATCGATGCTTCCGGAAAAATTTCGGGAATTGGATCAAGAAATGATTCAAGAACGATTGGATCTCATGAGATCGCGATTGGCAGGGCGTCTATAAAAGATTCTGTTCATATTATGCGTTGAATCAGTGGTTTTTCAATTTGAACTGAAGAGAACTATCTTCCAGAGTCAACTTGACAGATGTGTGAATTTGGGATAGTCTCCTATATCTAAATGTTTTAGTGCTGACAGAAATCCCCCATATTTGTGGCTATACCGAGTCCCAAGTTTGTAGGGCAAAAGCAAAAAAACATTGTTCACAATAGAGCCGTAATGGGTTCAGTTTAATCAGACAAGAATTGGAGTATGTACGATGTACGCAGTGATTGAAGCAGGTGGTGTCCAACACCGTGTAAGTGAAGGCGATGAGATTACCGTAAACCACATGGGATTGGATAAAGGTTCACGCATTGAGTTTGACGTATTGATGTTGGGTGGTGATAAATCTGTACAGTTTGGAACACCTGTTGTAAGCGGTGCCAAAGTGGTTGCAGAAGTTCTCACTGAGCCAAACACCACTGATGAAGATGGCAAGCGAGTATGGGGATATCGTGGTAAGAAGGTTGATATTTATCGTTACAACCGTCGTCACAGAACTCGTACTGGAAATGGTTTCCGTCAAAGTTTGACCAAGCTTGAAATCAAGTCGATCGAAGCATAATCCGAATCATTATCACAAGAAGAAATCGTTTCGCCGATTGAGTTCGGCAAGCAGAAAAGAATAGGAGTCAAATCATGGCACACAAGAAAGGTCAAGGTAGTACCAAAAATGGTCGCGATTCAAATGCACAGTACCGTGGCGTTAAAGCCCACGATGGAAACGTAGTTTCTGCAGGGTCCATCTTGGTTCGTCAGTTGGGAACCAAGTTCCACGCTGGAAAGAACGTTGGTATTGGTAAGGACTGGACACTGTTTGCACTCGTCGATGGCGAAGTCAAATTTGAAAAGCACAACAACAAACGTCGCATCTCCGTATACCCAGTATTGGGCGAGTAAGCACACGAACGTTTCGTTGCAAACGCACAAATCCACCAGTCTTCATGAAACTCATGGGCTGGTGTTTTTTCGTGCACGATAGGCTGGGACAGTCTACTGGGAGAGATCATGCGCTTTATTGATGAAGTCAACATTGTAGTAGAAAGTGGAAAAGGAGGGGACGGGTGTGCCTCATTTTTGCGTGATAGACATACTGCTTTTGGTGGTCCAAATGGTGGGGATGGCGGAAAAGGCGGAGATGTCGTATTTACAGCAACCACACGGTACACGACGCTGTCGAGTTTGCGTACTCGTCCATTGTGGAAGGCAAACAATGGAGTGCCTGGTAAAAGCCGATGTATGGCGGGGGCAAAAGGTGAATCTTTGGAAATATTCGTGCCCGTTGGAACCCGAATTTTTAACGCAGGGACAGATGAAGTATTGGCAGATTTGACATCAGATGAGCACAGTGAAATCATTGCACACGGTGGCAAAGGTGGTCTTGGAAATATTCATTTTAAGACGAGTACAAACCGTGCACCGCGTAAGTTTACTTTTGGTAAACCTGGCGAACGCTTCAATCTTCGTCTAGAATTGATGGTGATGGCAGATGTGGGTCTTTTGGGCTATCCGAATGCAGGTAAATCCTCCTTTATCTCACAAGTATCTGCAGCCAAACCCAAAGTGGCTGACTATCCTTTTACAACGTTGGCTCCGAAACTGGGTGTGGTTGATATGGGAATGGATGGTTCCTTCACCATTGCTGATATTCCTGGACTCATTGAAGGCGCTGCAGATGGGCATGGGTTGGGTCATCAGTTTTTGCGGCACGTTCAGCGCACCAAAACTCTGTTGCATCTACTCAGTTTGGGACCGGACGAATCTCTGGACGTGGTTGAACGCTATCAGAATATTCGCCGTGAGCTCGAGAATTACGATTCTGAGCTGGCACAAAAGCCAGAAGTGATTTTATTAACCAAACAAGACTTGGTAGATGAAGAAGAACTGGAGATTGTGATCGATTTGCTTCGAGAAGTCGTGGGTAAAAAACGGATTTTGCGGTGCTCTTCCATCACGGGAACCAATATTGAACGCGTGAAAAAATATATTTGGCGAAAACTTGTGGAGCATCAGTGATGTTGTGGCTGTGGTTGGCCTGCACTGGTGAAGATTCAACCAACGTGGTAGAGCCATCGAAGACTCTGCTCACCGCATCACAAGAGGTCATCTTTGCATCTACTGAGGTACTTGGTCCTCATCGTTTTCGTTCTGTGTATACCCATACAGAGTTTCATGGTGAAGACGAACGCAACACGCATCGTGAGGTGTTGAGTATTGATTGGATGGACTGGGATCATTGGCAAGCAACCCACATGGTTGATGATGATATTGTGATGCAAGTCATCATCATGGATAGCCAATGTTTGGAACAAGTGTCTGGGAAGTTTGTCAAACGCCCCGATGGAGAACCGTATCGCGTTCAGCTGCGCAGCATGTGGAATCAGTGGGATTCGATCATGCGGCATTTTGAGCCACACAGCACTTGGACGGACAACGGCACTTCTACAATGGAAGATCGAACAGTGCACCATTATACGGCGGTGTTCAAGGAACCTCTGGGCTCTCCGGTTGGACTGACTCCTCTAGAACTCGATGCTCAAGTTTGGGTGGATGAGCAAACGGCTGTTCGACTAGCAGGGACTGTGGAAGCATCCCTTGTCAACGGACCGTATAAAAAATATGTGTCTTTGAAAGTCGATCGCTCCGATATTGCAACAGATGCAGTCGAGCGCCGATTGACCGAAGAATGGTCCAAGATTCAGATTTTACAGGAATGAATCCGAAGATAAATACGACCGAGGAAAGGTGGAATTCGAAGGGGGTGTTGCGTGACAATACACAGTGAAATTGATACAATGCAGTATCGAACGAACTAAATATGGAGTCTGTTATCGAACTCAAACAATTGACCAGTGTGGTATGCCAAGCCATCGCCGACAATAAAGGAGCCAATATTACCATATTGGACGTGGAAGAAGTCTCTCCGGTTGGGGAGCGATTGGTGCTGTGTACCGCAAGTGCCACCAGACAGGTGCGAGCCATTGCGGACTCTATTTTACTAACCTTGAAAAGGGAACACAATAAACTTCCATACGGAGTAGAGGGGCGTGGAGTTGATGTTTGGGTACTGCTGGATTATGGTTCTCTAGTTGTACACATCTTTCAACCAGAAACCCGTGAATACTATGATCTGGACGGTCTGTGGATGGAAGCCCCACGTTTACCGCTTGAGGATTTTGGTGTGGAAGCACCGGAGTCTATAGAGGAAGATTCAGAAGAAGAATCATCCAGCTGGGAATGAACGTCACCATCCTTCGTGTCGCCAAAGGGCGTGTGAAGTGGGCGGATTTGGGGTCTGAAGAGTACCTCCGGCGCATTCGAATGTGGAAGGTAGAAGAGGTGACCATTAAGCCGATTCACCGTGGTGAAGTCTCTGAGCGCCGGATGCTCGAAAGTGATGAGGTTCGGAAGCGTCTCAAAGATAGCGATAGGGTTATTGTCCTCGACGAACGCGGTGTACAGGTGTCGTCAGAAACCTTTGCCGGGTGGCTTCAGGACTCTATGAACGAAGGTATTAAGCGAGTGGTTTTTATCATTGGTGGACCGTTTGGGCATGACCCCATACTCTGCAAAGAGGCTTGGAAGGTGCTCGGTTTCTCTCCACTTGTCCTCAATCATGAAATGGTTCGCGTTGTACTGTCCGAGCAGCTGTACCGAGCCAGTACGATAATCGCCGGCGGCTCCTACCATCACTAAAAAATGAGAATAGAGTTGCCTTCTTTGGCTATCACCGTCTAGAAAAGTTCGGATACAAGAGTATACCTCACTTTTATATCCTGCTGATATCCTTTGAACTCAATCTCTATTCTCATTTTTTAAACGGGGAGCTTGTTGAGTATTTTTTGGTACTGTGGTTGCTGATTTGATGTTTGTGGGTTGTTGGATTTAGACGTTTGTTTCCTACTGTACTGTTATATCTGGTTAATATTCTTTGAACTCAATCTCTATTTTTCATCTTTTAAACTGGCGAATTGTTTGTTTTAAAAAATCAAATGTGTTGCTATAATAACTTCAAACAATGGAGAAGATTATGTACGCACTTGTATTTGGAATTGTGTTTGCCTGTGAAACGAAGAGTGAGGACACCAGCACGGAAGATACAGAGATAACTGACACGTCAGACACCTCTGATACTTCTGATACTTCTACTGATACCGATACTGTAGAAGACACTGCAGATGACGTGGTTGGTGGACCGTGCGAATACGATGATTTTATTGGAAAGTGTACGGTTGAAGATGACCTCAGTGTTACGTTTACCGGAAATATACAAGGGGAAGATGTGTACTTGGTTGGCAATACAGCCAGTGGATACTCCTCGGGAGATTCAGTAGAATGTACGATTTCATACATTACTGAAGGGACCTGCACACCGTGTATATTGAGTATCGGAGAATGTGGTTCAGAGGCTTTTGCTTATATCCAAAATCTAGAATGAGCATGGCTCGTTGATACGAATCCAATTGGGGTAAATCCTGACAGTACCAAGTGGTTTAGGACGGATGTTCAATCCAGTCCTCCGACTGAGTTTTCGGTGTATTAGTCCAAGTTAATCAGAGTTGTTGGTTTGATTATTACAACAGGAACAGTCGCACCCTTAGGACCAACAGTTTTAAGACACTATGTGACAGATCAAATGAGTGCACACTCCTTTGCAAACGGTTAAGCAGTGGTCAAATATTGGGTGAGGGTACTATGGTAAGCGATAAGAAGTTCATCTTTGTGACGGGTGGAGTCCTGTCTTCTTTGGGTAAAGGTTTGTCTGCGGCGGCTCTTGGGACGTTGTTGGAAGCCAGAAACTTGCGCATCATCAACGTCAAAATGGATCCGTACATCAATGTTGATCCAGGTACGATGAGTCCCTATCAGCACGGTGAGGTGTTCGTGACCGATGACGGTGCTGAAACCGACCTCGATTTGGGGCATTATGAACGGTTTACCAGTGTTAGAGCTTCCAAGAGTTCTAATTTTACAACGGGTCGCATCTATCAAAATGTGCTCACGCGTGAACGTGAAGGACAATATCTCGGCGAAACTGTGCAGGTGATCCCACACATCACCAATGAGATTAAGCGCTTGATTTGGAAGTCTGTCGAAGATTATGACATCGGTATCATCGAGGTCGGTGGTACGGTTGGTGATATTGAATCGTTGCCGTTTCTAGAGGCCATTCGTCAGATGCGCATCGATGCGGGTGAAGAGAATGTATTGTATTTACATTTGACCTTGGTTCCCTTGTTGTCGACGTCTGGTGAATTGAAAACCAAGCCCACCCAGCACTCGGTACAAAAACTGCGTGAGATTGGTATTCAGCCCAACATGTTGATTTGCCGTGCCAAGATGGCACTCCCTGAGTCTATTTGCTCAAAGATTGCACTGTTCTGCAATGTTCGTCCAGAGCATGTGATTTCTGCGCCTGATGTTTCCAACATTTATGAACTCCCACTGGTATTCTCTGAACAAAAATTGGATACGCAACTTTTGGACATCTTGAATATATGGACCGGAAAGGCCAATCTGAAGCCGTGGCGTGGTATGCTCCAGCGATGGTCCAATGCCACTCAAGAGATCGTGGTGGCCATCGTAGGGAAGTATGTTCATCTGACGGATACCTACAAGTCTCTCAATGAGGCGTTGCATCACGGTGCGATACCACTCGATTGTACAGTGAAACTGCACTATGTGGATTCGGAAACGTTGACCTGTAAAACGGTGGCGAAAGAACTCTCTGGTGTGGACGCTGTGTTGGTACCCGGTGGTTTCGGAGAGCGGGGTGTGGAAGGTAAAATCCTTGCCATCAAGTATGCCCGTGAACACAAGGTGCCGTTCTTTGGTATCTGTCTGGGGATGCAACTGGCAGTCATCGAATACGCACAGTCTGTTCTCAAATGGAAGGATGCCAATTCTCGTGAATTTGACAGCACGTCGAAGCACTTGGTCATCGATTTAATGGATGAACAACGCAATGTAACCGAGAAAGGTGGAACCATGCGGTTGGGAGCCTATCCGTGTGTTCTCAGTGATGGTTCAGTGGCACAGCAAGTGTATGGAGAAATCAATATCTCTGAACGTCACCGTCACCGTTATGAGGTAAACTCCAACTGGGTCGATAAACTAATCGACGCTGGATTGGTGATCTCTGGTTCGTCTCCAGACGGAAAACTGGTGGAGATGGTTGAGTTGCCGGCGGACAAGCATCCATATTTTGTCGCCTGTCAGTTCCATCCGGAGTTCAAGAGTCGCCCACTGGATCCGCATCCACTATTTGAAGCATTTCTACGGTCGGCAAAGTCCAATAAATAGGGCAGCGCGCTTCATATCCGCTCATCGACCCCTTGTAATAATTGGTGAATCTGTATCTGAACGCGATATAGAACTTCTATTACGACGAGGGATGTATGATTTCATGGATTTTATCGATGCAGGCAATGGCGTCCACAGTTGCGATTGTGAATACGACCATCATTCCTGTATCTTCACCCGTTCAAGAACAGTCAACCATCTTGTTTGAGGATGGTTTGATTGTGGCCGTTGGGCAGGATGTGGAGGTTCCAGAAGGAACGACCATCG